>DASRHX010000606.1:0-8294 GCA_035650295.1 Bryobacteraceae bacterium
TGATATACTTGAACGCTCGCAGCACGTTAGGTACGTCATGGCAAAATACGAGATTTGGGGCCGATGCGAGGAAAGCCCTGGAAAGGCTGAAGACCTCAAGGTCGAGCGGATCGAGTGCAAGCCGGGCCCGACCATGCTATGCTGGCACAAGGCTCTCCCCGGAGAGATCACACACTAGTTGTATGGCCAATCACGTATCCGCACTCGAAAACACTCGCAAGATTGAACGCCGCACCGCGGTGAACCAGCAGCGCCGCTCGCGCCTGCGCCATCAGATTCGCGCCATCCGCCGCGCGATGGAAGGCAAGGACCTGAAGGCCGCCGAAGCATTGCTACCCGAGACGTTTTCGCTCGTCGACCGCGCCGCCAAGTGGGGCATTATCAAAGTGAATACGGCGTCACGCTACAAGAGCCGGATCCACATTCGCTTGAAGAAGATGCAGAAAGCCGCCTAAAGGGCCGTCGCGCTTCTCCCCCTTACTTCTTCGTCAACCCCAAGACAAACTCTTCCAACACAACCCGGTCGTCGGGTCTTGTGTCTCTTAACGCCCGGTCCGCGGCGGAGATGCGTTTCAAGCCCTCCTGGAGTTGCGCCGGCGTGAACGAAGCGGCCGACTGCCACACCTGTTCGGCTCGCGAAGGCCACATGGCAACCCCCATCCTTTGGAAATGACTTTGCACCTGGGAAGCGCCACGCAGGCCTGCTTCACGAGCGACCAGCGCTTGCCGGAACTGCGTTGCGAGAAATCCGAGGGCGAGCGGCAGGTACTCGCCGTGGCCCAGGAGCGTATTGAGCAGATCGAGGGCGCGTGTGCGGTCCTTGCGGCCGAGGGCGCCGACAAGGGCGAAGATCGTAGTCGAGCGCGCCTGTGGAACCAATTGCTCCAGGTCCCCTGTCGTGATGCGCCTGCTCGATTGCGTGGCGGTGAAGTTGCGCAGTTTTTCGATTTCGACCTCGATACGCTGCGCCGAGCCTCCAGTGGCTTCGACAAGCAGGTCCACTTCGTCGTTACCGAGCTCGATGCCGGCACGCTTGGCGAGATCAAGCGTGAGGCGGCGCACGCGGCCTTCGTCCATGCGCGGAAACTCGACCACTTGTTGGATAGGGGCAAAGTACTTGCGCAGGCGTTCGATGCGCGCTTTGTCCTCGCCATCAAACTCGTAGCGGCTGGAATCGAACACGAGCACCACACCCGGCGTCGGGTCCTTCAGATACTCGGCCAGTTGCAGGGAGCCGTCACCGGACGCCTTTGGTGGATCCTCGTCGCCCGATTCCTCTTCGGCTACGGCGGCGGCGCGGCCACGAGGCAGTGCACCCTCGGCGCGCGTGACCCAGATGACGCGTTGCGGGTTGAAAAGCGACAGGGCGCGCGCGTCGTCGAGCACTTCGGCCATCGTGAGCTCGTCGAGTGTGTGGCGAGTGAACGCGTCCTCGGAGGCATCCCCGCCAAGGAACTTTTCGACGAGCGTGCGGCGGCACTGATCCCGGCCATACATCTCCGGACCAAGGAACAGATACACCGGTGCGGCTGGTTGGCGGGCAATGTGAGCGAGAAAACTATCGCTTGTGAAAGCCACTAGAAGTTCTCCAGGATCGCGCTAACCACGGAGCGAGCTGTTTCCTGAGCGAGCCGTTCGATCCCGGCGCCCGATTCCTCGAAGTATGCGAGCTGGTCGGCGCTGATCTCGTAGCGTTGGCGGGCTTCAAATGCCGGGCGATCGAAGAGCACTTTGCCGTCTGCGCGCTGTGTGAGCCGCACTTGTAAAACGGCAATCATCTGCACGCCCGAGGGGCGTCCCGTCACCTGATCGATCAGGATGGGATAGCTGTTGTACTGTGTGATTGCGCCGGAGAGGACGGCGTCTGCTTCATTGGGATCAGCGACGATCCGGTAGCGCGTGCGGCGGATGAATTCGCGCGTAAGGGCAGAGGGGACGGCGTCGCTAAAACGGACGCGGTTGGTGAGATTGCCGAAAGCGGGGATGGCGATCGTGTGGATCTCTTTGGGCAACAGGTCGCTCTTGCCGGCGACGCGATAGCCGCACGAGGTGAGCAGAGCCAGCGAGACAAGCGTAAAGAGAAGAGGGCGCGTCATTTCCGCGATTCCCCGATGAGAATCCCGGTAGCAACCGAGATCGCGTTTTGCGAAACGAGGCGGAAGTTGTCGGCGGCGGCCTGAAGCCACACGGCGCGCGATTCATTACGGTCGGCCTCAAGAGCGCCCGCGGCGATGCCGGTTTGCGTGGCCATTCCCACCGGGTTGGGCTGCGTTGTACCGTCGCCGCGGAAGTCGAATGGATCGTGGTTCAGCGCCGCTTCGATTGCGGCAAGGCTGGGACGTTCGGCAAACAGCACCCACAGCGATGCGGTATGGCCGTGCATGACGGCGGTCTGTAGCAGGCGCACGTTGGGCATCGGTATGGCGGGAGTGGGCGAAATGAGTGAGACAAGGTGGCGCTCGATTTCCTCCTGAATGGACTGGAGGCTGAGCGGTGCGTCGTCACCGAAGCGGGCCAGTATGTTGAACGCCAGCTGTTCATCGTAGATCGCCTTGTTCTGTTGCTTGAAGTTGAGCAAAGAAACGGTTTGCTGCTGCAGCTCTTCGATGCCCGCCATACCCCGCTCGCTGGCCGGCTCGAACGCCGTGATGACGGAGCGGCGCAGCTCACCCACCGTGGATAGGCGCTGCAAAATTGTGGCAATGAGGATGGCGGCCGGGTGCGCGATCACGTGGAGTTGGGAGGTGACGATTGTGCCGGCGGTCTCGGCCATCGGTGCACGCAGGCGCGCGAACGGATGGCCTTCGAGTGAGCGGGTGAGGTCGATCACAACGGGCGCTGCGGGTCCGGGGCGAATCTGGGCGAATGCCTTTTGATTCACCTCGGCCGGGCCCGCGAGGAAAACGATGCGCGAGGCGTTGAGTGCCTCGTCGTCGATGGGGACGATGACCACCGGCTCGTCTTGTTCCACGCTGAGTACTGCCGTGCCCGGTTCGGCGGAGCCGAGCAGCTTCAACCGCGAGCCGAGAATGCTCTCGCGCAGGAGTTCGCGGAGGTCGGAGCCAAGCAGCGTTTCGCTGCCAACGATGGACACCTGTGGAATGGTTGGTTCAGGCATGGAATCGATTCATGAATTATGCTGCGGCCGGCCGGCGGAAACGGCGCTTCAGAACCCCGCCGACGCGGATGAAGACACCGCTTCCAACATAGGTGATCGACATGGCCAGCAGGACAGGCTGCGAATAGTTCCAGATGAGATAGATAAACGCCCCGAGTAGGACGACGCTGCGTGGTGAGCGGGGGCTTACCATGCTGAAGTCTTTGAAGCTCCGGTAGCGCCACGTGCTCACCATAAGAAATGCGAGTAGCGCGATCAATGCGAGGAACGAGACCGCATAGGGCCACCAGACCAGCGGCACTGAATCGGATGCATAAACAACAGAGGCAACCATGCCGGCGGCTGCCGGGATCGGCAATCCGACGAAGTATTTGCGGCCCGGGCGGCCCGGATTGCTTGGCTTCGGATCGACGCTGATGTTGAAACGCGCCAGACGCATGGCGCCGCACAGGACAAATAGGAAAACGAGGAAGTAGCCAGCGCGATTCATATGGTCCAACAACATCGGTGGCATGTCGGGACTGACGAAGGTGAATCCCCAGGCCCAGGCGAGCACGGCCGGTGCGACACCAAAGGCAATAACGTCGGCGAGCGAGTCAAGCTCGCGCCCGAAATCGGACGTGGTATTCGTCATGCGCGCAATTCGCCCGTCGAGGCCATCGAGAAAGACGCTGATTCCAATGGCGAGTGAAGCGCGTTCGAAGGCATCATTGTGGCCCAACTGACCGGCAGTGGCGAGCATGGCGCCGCGAAACGCATCGACGATGGCGACGAATCCGAGGAAGAGGTTGCCCGCCGTGAAGAGTGCGGGCAGGGCGTAGGCCGCTTTGCGCGGACGGCGATCAGGCGACTTGGGGTCGATCAGTCGATCGCGGAGGCGCAATTGCGGCATCATACGGCTACGTCCCTTCTCGCTCTAGTCGCGCTTGGCCAGTATGCTGGATCCGGCCGAGACTCGCTGTCCTTCGCGTACGACGATGTTCCATTCCGGCCCGAGGAACACGTCGCACCTCGATCCGAACTGGATCAACCCGATCCGTTCTCCCATTTTGACCTTGTCTCCCGGCTTTCTCCAGAACAGGATACGGCGGGCCACCAACCCGGCGATCTGGCTGAAGACGACCGTGGTGCCGTCGCCTTCGACGGTCACCAGATTCTGCTCGTTCTCGGCAGTGGCTTCTTCGCGGCTGGCCACCAGGAATTTACCCGGCTTATATTGGACGTCACGCACCGTGCCGGTGATGGGCGCACGGTTTACGTGGACATCCAGGGGGCTGAGAAAGATGCTGATACGGCGGCGGCCGCCAGTATCGTCTTTCACAGCGACAATTTTGCCGTCGGCCGGTGAGACAGCGTAGGGGCCTTGCGGGATCTCGCGATTGGGATCGCGAAAAAACCACAGCGAAAAAGCCGCCAAAACGGCGAAGGGAATCGCTGCCCAAGGGCGGGTGAGATAACCGAGTAAGACGCCGCTAGCGAGGAAGCCAAGCGCGTAATAAACGCCAGTAATTACCATGTCGGAGCGACTACCATTGTGGCATGGGATTTCCGCTGAAAGATGGTTATCATCTGTTGCCTCCGGGCAAGCTGGTGGCGGTGGTGACGTGGTTGGAGATGCGGGAGGTGCGTGAGGTGGCCTGGCGGCTTCCCGAGGCTGGAATTGAGCAGTGAAGAGCTGGGGAAAATCCTATGGACTGCGGGGAGTGCTGGCAAGCGAGGCCGCACCGCAAATACCACTGCTGTAGGAAATTGGCGTTTAACCGCGGCCGATGAGGCCAGACAGCATCGAACCGATACTGGACTTCTTGGCCTTGCCGGGATCGGCTGCATTGGCACGTTTCCCGGCGAGCCGATCAGCGAGTTGAGCGAGGCTTTTCCCGATCGGCGAGGATGGCCCAATCGGTTTGCCTTCGACCAGTGCGGCTTGGACGGCGTCGTAGTCGGAAGGAATTACGTGAAAAACGTCGGAGTGAAGCGCCGTTTCGATGGCCTCCTGGTTTAGTCCAACCTCGGAACTATAGCGATTGACAATCAATTTGATCTTGGCGCGGTCGATGCCGATGCGGTCGAAGTTCTGAAGCACGCGCTGAGTGGCACGAAGCGCGGGGAGTTCGTTGGTAGTGACCAGCAGCAGCTCGTCGGCCAGGCTGGCGAGCGAATGGGCCCATTTGCCGTGGGGGCGGGGGGCGTCGACGGTAATGATGTCGTATGTTTGCCGGGCGAAATTGAAGAGCTGCAATGGATCGGCGTTCCCGCTTTCGACATCCAAGGGCATTTCGGGAGAGAGCAGAACGTCCACTCCCTGATGCTTGGTGATCAAACCGCGCCAAATGTCGGCATCCAGCCCGCCTTCGCGAGACATGGCGTCGACGAAACTATACACAGGCTTCAACTTGAGAAGGAAGGGAATGGTGCCTGTCGACGGATCGAAGTCGGCCAGCATGATGCGCTTGAAGCCATGACGCTTCCAATGAAAAACAAGGTTGCTGGCAAGGGTGGAGGCGCCGCAAGCCCCCTTTACCGGCATCAATACCTGCACGCGCGCTCCTCCCGAGAGGGCGCTGTCTCCTTTGCGCATGACCAGCCGCGCCAGCACCGGCTGCACCTGGTCGGCAGTAATAGGTTGGAGAAGGAATTCGCTTGCGCCAGTACGGAGGCAACGGAGAATGAGGTCCGGATCGTTACCGCTCAGAATGACGACCACGGGAACACCAACCAGGCCTTGGGAAAAAAGTGTGAGCGCGTCGAGACCAGCTTCCCTATTCGTGCTCACGTCCAACAAAATGAGCGACGGCCGTTCGCCGCTGGCCATTTCGGCGATCAGACGGCGATCCGGCATTTGAGTCAACTCGACCAGGGGAGCCATGGGCAGCTCCTGGCTGAGGACCGGGATGAGATCGCTCCTGAGTTTCCGTTCGCTGGAAACAATCAGAACTGGTTGACTTACGGCCGGTTTCGGCGCATTCCGTCCGGACATGTACCCTCTGCTTATAATGGCCTACCGCTTAATTCGGCTTGAATTCTCCCTATCGGCGGAAAACAGGGAAAACCTGAGAGTATAGCCTGCGACTGGCTACTAGAATGATCAGTTAGTCCAATCCCACCGGGATGCTCTCCACGGAAACCGACGGGAAGAACGGCCGTTTCGCACGTTCCGGCGGACTCACGTTCCAGCAAGTTCGAATCTCCTTTCCAAGGCATCCTATGGATCTCTCATCGGCGGCAAAGAACGTCGGAATATGCGAAACTCAGCCGATCACGGCAGAAGGACTACGCTCCGTACTCGAGCTCACGGAGGACATGCGCGTTATCTGGCAGGTAGACAGCCTCATGGGGGCCATCGATCTGGTGAAATCCCAGCCACCGGCGCTGCTCCTGGCCGACAAAAGTTTTGGGTCGCAATCCCTTTTGCAATTCTTGCACGAAGTGCGGCCATACCTGCAGAACACGTCCATTGTGGTGTGGGGGGCATCCATCACGGAGCCGGAGGCATTGCGGCTGCTGCAATCGGGCGTGCGCGGCGTGGTTCGCAAAACCGCCCATCCGGAGGTGATCCTCACCTGTATGAGATCGGTCGCTTCGGGCTCAAACTGGATGGAGGATACGCTTTTCCGCGATCCGCCGCGGATGGACCGTTATCCGCGCTCGGAGTTAACTTCACGTGAGCAGCAAGTGCTGGAGCTGGTCGAACAAGGCCTGAAGAACAAGGAAATCGCGCGCGAGCTCGGCATTCGTCCAGGGACCGTGAAGATCCACCTGAAGCACATCTTCGAGAAGACGGGCGTGCGCGGGCGCTATGGCCTGGCCCTCAGCGGACTGAAAGAAAAGGGAATCCTCGAAATGGCGGCGGAAGTCCAGACCTGAACCGAACGGCAAATTTACCGCGTTCATGCAGCCGCAACTTCGTTATCCTGAAGTGCGGTGATGAAGATTGCGCGGATTCAATCCTTCCTACTATCTTACCGGTTTCCCGAACCGGTGAAGCTCACCTATTACGGCGGGGAACGTACGATCCTGAAGCGCGACGCGATGCTCGTGCGTGTCGAGGGGGAGAAAGGCGTCGTGGGTTACGGGCCCGGACAGGGTAGTGAGAAGGCCCACTCCATCATAGGCGACACAGTTGCGCCGTTTCTCGAAGGCCGTACGCTGGCCGACCCGGACGCATTGCGGGCAATGTTCCGCATGGGTCCGGGGGCGAACCCCGAAGTCTTTAAAATCTACTGCATGGTGGAGGTCGCCCTTTACGATTTGCTTGGCAAGTCGCTGGGCGTTCCGGTGAGCGAATTGGTGGGCGGACGCGTGCGCGATTCCATCACTCTGTATGCCAGTGCGGGAATGTACCAGCCCGCGGAAGGCTTTGCGCGCGAAGCGGCGGCAATGGCCCAGCTCGGATACCGCGGTTATAAGATGCGCCCGGCGCTTGGTCCAGAGGAGGATGTGCGCGCGGTCGAGCTGATGCGCGACGCGGTGGGTCCGGCCATGGAGCTGATGGTGGACGCGCACTCCTGGTGGCGCATGGGCGACCGCTGTTATTCTGCTGAAACGGTGGAACAGGTGGCCAAGGAAATGGGCTCGTTCGACATCGCCTGGCTGGAAGAACCGTTGCCGCCCGACGACCACGCAGCTTACCGCGCTTTGCGTGATACAGGGTATGTGCCGGTGGCCAGCGGCGAGCACGAGCCGAGCGAAGATTCCTATACCGATTTGATCGCGAGCCAGGCCGTGGATTTCGTGCAGATGGACGTGGTCTGCCAGGGCGGCTACACGGCGGGACAGCGAATTCTGTCGATGGCGCAGCGGCAGGACATCGCCTTCGCGTTTCACTGCTGGGGCACCGACCTCGAAGTGATCGCGGCAGCACACCTGGGTATTTGTTGGCCGCAGACTGTATCGGCATGGCTTGAGCAAGCCGTCTACACGGACGAGCGCGTAAAATCGATGTACGAGTTTCCGCTGGCCAGACGTATTCTGCGAGATCCACTTCCGATCGGCGGCGGCGAGTTGGCCGTGCCCGTGGCGCCTGGGCTCGGCGTGGAAGTAGATGAGGGCGTGATTGATCAATTCCCCTGGATTCCCGGCCCGTGGTCGTACTTCACGCTTACCTCCCCGAAAGAGACTTACGCAGTCACTTCGGACCATAGCGTGAAGTGGAATCCGGAGGAAAAGCTGTAGCCGA
>DASRHX010000607.1:0-15204 GCA_035650295.1 Bryobacteraceae bacterium
CCCGCTATTCTAGCGTTCATGCCTTTGCGATTCCGTGAAGTTTCCGTGGATGGCCTCGCGCCGCTGACCGCTGAGGTGCCAGCGGGAGCGATTGTGGGACTGGTGGGCGAGGACATGGCTGCAATTCAGGGCATCCTCGAACTCGCAGGCGGAAGCCGCGCGCCTGGCGCCGGCACGGTAGAGTCAGCCGGCGTCCTCACCTTGCCGCACCTGTTTGCGGGAGTGGGTTGGGCCGAACGGGCACGGGAACTCACTCGCCTCGAACACTTGCGCCGCCAGGGTACCACGATCCTGCTCAGCAGCTACGAACGTGATTTGTTGACGGAACTGTGCGACGAGTTGTGGTGGGTTGAAGGTGGAAAGATTGCCATGCGGGGAGCGCCGCGCGAAGTGCTTGCCGCTATCCAATGCGCCTCGATGGAATCTTTGAGCGAATGGGCTTCCCGTCAGCAAGTTCAACTTTCGCCTTCCATGCGGCGCGGCGATGGACGCGCCGAGCTGGTTGCCGTGGAAACACTTGATGCTGAAGGGAGGCCGGCCGTTATTTGGCAAAGCGGGCAAATGGTGGGCGTTCGCGTGCGCGTGCGCTACTCCGCCGCGGTTGACGACCCGGTGGTCGGCATCATGATCCGCACGCGGATCGGCTTTGAAGTGTTCGGCACCAATACCGAGCTTGAACAAGTTGCGCTCGGCCCTTGCGCCGCCGGCGACGAACGCTCGGTAGTGTTCCGATTTTGCTGTGCGCTGTGCCCGCAGGAGTACACGCTCACCGCCGCCTCGCATGACCGCGACGGCGTCTGGCACGACTGGATGGAAGACGCAGTGGCTTTTGCGGTTGCCGATACGCGCTACACGGCAGGCGTGGCGAATCTCCGCGCAAAGGTGGAAGTCGAAGGGCGTTAACGCTTTTGAGCGATCAAGCGCACCAGCCGCATCGGCTTCCGCGCCCAATCGTGCATCGCCACCGTATCCTCATATTTCAGAACGAGGAATCCCTTGAAAATATTCAGCAGTTCATTGTCGCCATATTCAAACGGCGCACCGCCGGCGTCCTTGTGTGCGCATTCGGTCACGACCAACCCCCCGGCCTTCAACGCCCGTGCGACGCGGAACACCGAACGCTTCTCGATCGGATAGATGATGGCAATGAGATCCCAGCGGTTCGTGCCAAAGTTAAAACTCTCCGTCCGAAGCGTGCACGGTTTCCAGCGTCAGTCCCTCGATGCCCGCCTGTTTGTGCGCCTGCGCCAATCCCTCCGATGCCACGTCGAACCCGGTGACCTTCCACCCCTTGCGCGCCAGGTGCAGCGCGTTGCGGCCTTGGCCCATGCCCACGTCGAGCGCCGTGCCGGGCTTGCGGTTCGCCACTGCTTCCACCAGCAGTGCGTTGGGCCTCGTGTCGAACTTGGGCGGCCCGGCGTAGGCAGGGTCGTAGAGCGTGGCTTCGTCACGCGCCTCAATGATGCGCAGTGTCCGGTCGACGGCAGCCGTCGAGAGGCCCTCCGAAGCAAGTTTCCGCCGATACTGGCTGATCGCCTGTTCCCAGTTCAGCGCACTGTGCGCGGGCTGCCGCCGCCATTCCTGGAATGAACGATACGCAGCCGCGCCATCGATTGGTAAGCGGGTCGTAATGGTAAGGGTTTGCGCGGCGCAAAAAGTGGCCGCCAGGATTAGCGCGGCCAGCCGCATTACGCGGAGCCTTCGAGAATGAACGCCGGGGTGACACCGTTCAACAGTGAAAATGCGCTGGTCGCATCTTCCACCGTGGCCGAGACGGAATCCATCTTGCCGCCGAACAGCGCCGGCTGCACCGACACGCGGAAGTCGCGCGATTCAAGCTGGCCAAACTGGAACACCGGGAAGCTCACCCGTACGCCTTCCGTTTTTTCCTGCACGACAAAGCGCGAACGCAGCGCCGTCTTCACGGCCCGCTCCCACATATTCTGGTCGAGTTCAGCGCCGTCGAAATTATGCTGGTCGCTGCCGAAATCGAGCGGTCGCAGGATCAGCGTTTCGCGATTGCGCGCGACCCACTCGGCAAGGTCGATCTGTTCTTCACCATGCGAGGTTTTGCCGTTGGCCATAAACCGTGTCCACGGGACGTGCTGGCGCAGCAGCTTGCGTTCGGCCGCGGGGAAACTTCCGACCACCGTGTCATCGCTCAACAACGCGAGCACCGACAACTTGCCGACGATCTCCGAACGGAAGCTGTTCACCATGCAGATGGCGTGCTCGCGGTAGGCGCGCAGCAGGGGATGATTCAAATCCGCCCGCACCAGCAGTTCCTGGGCCGACACGCGCCTGTACACAATGTCGATAATGAAGTCGCCGCGCCGCAACTCCCCGTTTCGATACTCCAACTGCTCCGGCATCACCACCTCGGCCGGATATCCCGAAGCGCGAAACCGCTCGGCCAGAAGAAGGGCTTCCGTGCTCGGAGCCGCTTTCACCGATTGCCGGAATTCGACGACGCCGATGCAGGGAAACTTCTTTTTGCCTTGGCCCTTGTAGGCCGACAGGATCGACTGCAGCAGTTTCTTCACCGTTTTGGAACGTGTGAATTTATAGCGCTTTCGCAGCTCTTTCATCGGCGCACTGTCGTGGAACAGATCGCCCAGCGGTTCGGTATACACGACGCTGTCCGGAGGATCGGCGCTTACCCCAGTAATGGCATGATCGCTGAGGGCGACGCTGGCCGAAACCGAGGTCGCCGCCGCGCGCCCGTGCGTGTGATTCACCGAAGCGAGCATGCGTTCGGCGGGCAACAGTTGCAGCCGGGCGAGGAGAGCGGGATTGGCCAGCGCTTGTTCACTGACGCGATCCATCACCGCCGAAAGGACGGCGGTGGTTTTTTGCAGCGAATCGTACTGACGCCGCGTCAACAGGTGTGGCCGTAGAACAGGGCAAATTGCCCTGCCGCCAGGCAGCAATTGCTGCGCGGCCATCTGTTCCTGCAGGGCGTGAGCCCAAGCCAAATCCTGATATGCGGGCGAGTGGATTAGCTTGTCAAAACGCGCTAAAGCCTCTTCGAGCTGGGTCATTTCATTGGAGCGGATTGCTCAGAGTTATCGAATAGTATCTCACAATAAATGTGGGTTTCCAAATCAACTGGAACCAAAATATGCTCTCAAAATATTGAAAGTAAAACAGTTATATGTAAATCAAAAGCTGGCGGCGAGGCGCGCTTCACCTGGACTCGCCACCCCTCGTGCCCGAAGACTCCGCTGACTCGTCCATAATAGTAGCGACTACTCTGATGCACTTTCGATATTTGATTCTGCCGCTCGCGGCACTGGCCACCACTGGCTTGTGGGCGGACGAGGGAATCTGGCTCTTTGAGCAGTTCCCAAAGGCTCGCGTGGAGCGGGCTTACGGCATTTCGCTTCCCGGTTCGTTGCTCGACCGCATCCGTAACAGCTCGGTTCGTCTGAACAATGGCGGCTCCGGTTCGTTCGTTTCCCGCGATGGCCTCATTCTCACCAATCACCATGTCGCGAGCGACTGCATTCAGCAGTTGAGCAGCGAGCACGCCGACTACATGAAGGATGGGTTCTACGCCGCGATGCGCAGCCAGGAGAAGCCCTGCCCGGACCTGGAAGTTAATGTTCTGCTTCGCTCTGAGGACGTCACGGCGAGGGTGAAGTCGGTGTGGGCCGATGGTCACGATTCCGCGGCCATCTCTCGACTCTACAGGGCCGAGATGGCGCGCATCGAAAAGGCCTGCGCCGAGTCGACCGGCAACCGCTGCGATGTTGTCACCCTCTACTCAGGCGAGATATTCCATCTCTATCAATACAGGAAATACACGGACGTGCGGCTGGTCTTCGCACCTGAGAACGCCGTCGCCATGTTTGGCGGCGATCCCGATAACTACACCTACCCGCGCTTCTGTCTGGATGTCAGCTTTCTTCGAGCCTATGAGAAGGGCGAACCTGTACGCGTGCAACACTTTCTACCCTGGAGCCGCGCGGGGGCGCGCGAAGGCGAGTTGAGCTTGGTCAGCGGTCATCCAGCCAACACCGGCCGCCTGGCCACCATATCGGAGCTGGAATTCCATCGGGACGTCGTGTACCCCTGCGTCATCGATCATCTGCGCGGTCTCATCGCCGAGATGGCCGCTTACAGTTCCGTGAGCGCCGAAAACAAGCGCGTCGCCGCGGCCGATCTGTTCGATCTGCAAAATTCCTTCAAGGCCTATTCGGGCTTCCTCGCGGGATTACGCGAACCCGAACTGATGAACCGCAAGCGCGATGAGGAGCAAACCTTACGCGGCTTTGTGCAGGCCGACAAGCGACTGTTCAAGGAGTATGGCCGCATCTGGGACGGAGTCGCCGCCGCTTATGCCGCCTTCGCAAAGATCTACCGCCCATACATGATGTGGGAGAAATTTCCCGCACGTTCGTCGTCGCTCTTCACGCTGGCGCGCGTTCTCGTGCGTATGCGGGAAGAAGGCAAGAAACCGAGCGAGCACCGCCTGCGCGAGTTCCGCGAAACCGCCCTCGCGCCCAAGCGCCAGTACGTCACTTCGCTCATCCCCATCTATCCCTCGTTTGAAGTCACCGTGCTCGCCTCCTATTTCCGATCCCTCAAAACGGAATTCGGCGTGGACCATCCCCTTGTGAAGCGCGTGCTCAACGGCAGAGAACCCGACGTAGCCGCACGCTGGTATGTGGAATCGTCGAAGCTCAGCGACGTCGAGTTTCGCAAGGCTCTACTCGCCGACGGGCACATGCTTGAGGCTAGCGATGACTCGATGCTCGAACTCGTACGCCGGATTGAACCCGAAGCGCGTCAGATGAGAACCCACTTCGAGGACAAGGTGGAAGCGGGCATCTATGCGAGTGCATCGCAGATCGCGCGCATCCGCTTTGCCAAGTACGGTACCGAGGCATATCCCGATGCGACTTTCACATTGCGCCTCAGCTATGGCGCGGCAAAGGGCTACGTGAACGCGAAAGGCAAAGCGGTTCCGTATGCCACCACTTTCGCCGGCCTCTTCCGCCGCGCCACGGGTGTGGAGCCGTTCGCGCTGCCCAAACGCTGGCTTGCCGCCAAGCCACGCCTGCGCCTGCGTACGCAGATGGACTTTGTCACCACGGCCGATACACACGGCGGCAATTCCGGTTCGCCTACCATCAACCTGCGAGGCGAAGTCACCGGCATCCTCTTCGACGGGAATATTGAAAGCTTGGCCAACCGCTTCGTCTATCGCGACCGCGTCGAGCGCAGCGTGCATGTCTCGACGGCGGGCATCACGGAGGCGCTGCGCGTGGTCTATCAGGCGCGGCCGTTACTTTCCGAATTAGGTGTGGTAACCAAGTAGGGATGCGCGCCGCGGCCTCGCTCGTTCTGCTTCTCCTGGCGGGAGGCGGCATCGGGGTTCGCGCCGACGTGTTACGCGCCGGACGCGCCGCCATCAAGATTACGCCGCCTGTTGGCATTCCCATGGCCGGTTATTACAACACCCGCCTGGCCGAGGGCACGCACGACGACCTGTGGGCCAAGGCGCTGGTGCTGGAAAGCGGCGCGGTGCGAGTTGCCATCGTTGCCTGCGATCTGGTGAACATCCCCGCCGATATCTCCGCTACCGCGCGGAAACAGGCCGAGGCCGCCTCTGGCATTCCCGCGTCGAATATCATCCTGAGCGCCACGCACAGCCACACCGGGCCTCTGTTGGGCGGCCGTTCGATGCAATACGTCGAAGGACCCGCGCGCAAGGTGATGGACGCTTACCGCGCCGCGCTTCCCGCCAAGATCGCCGAAGTGGTGCGCATCGCTGCTTCCGGACTCACACCCGCGAAGTTGTCGCGCGCCACTGGCAATGAGGAATCGGTCAGCTTTTACCGCCGCTTCCTTATGAAGGACGGCACGGTGCGCACAAACCCGGGCAAAAAGAACCCGCAAACCGTCCAGCCTATGGGCCAGATTGATCCTGAAGTTCAACTGGTCTGGGTCGAATCGGCCGACGCAAAGCCGATGCTCGCCTTTGTGAATCACGCCCTTCATCTGGACACCGTTGGCGGACTCCAATTCTCGGCCGACTTCCCGTTTACGCTGTCCAGGATCCTCGGCAAACTGTATGGGCCCGAACTGGTAACTCTGTTCACGAACGGCGCCGCCGGCAACATCAACCACGTCAACGTCGCCTCAGCGGAACCGCAGAAGGGGCACGCCGAAGCCAAGCGCATCGGCACCGTGCTTGCAGGCGAAGTGCTGAAGACAATGACGCGACTGGAATCCGTTCACGCGGGTGCACTCGTCTCCAGGAGCGAAATCGTGCCCCTTCCGATCCCGGCCTATACCGCGGAACAAGTTGCCAAGGCGCGCGAAGTGGCCAAGAAGTTTGACAAGCCCGATTCGCCTGGCACCGTGCCTCTTGCCGAAGCCTTTCGCATCCTCGATGTCGCCGATCGCAAGGGCGCGCCACTGGAGGCCGAAGTTCAGGTGGTTGCCCTGGGCAAGTCGGTCGCCTGGGTCGGTCTGCCAGGGGAGATTTTTGTCGAGCTCGGCCAGGCAATCAAGAAGGCATCTCCCTTCCCAATGACGATCATTGTTGAGCTTTCGTCAGGGCAGATTGGTTATGTGCCCACCCGTAAAGCTTTTGAAGAAGGCGGGTACGAGGTCTTGAGCGCCCGGTTCGCACCTGGAGGGGGAGAACTTCTGGCGGAAACCGCTATCAAGTTACTGTCTGCAATCCATCGCAAGCCCCAACAATAAAATTTCTTCATGTTCTGCAATTTGGGCGAGAACGCGCCTATTCTTGCATTACAAGTATCTAAGCGCCGCGAAAGGCGCTAAGTCAGGGGTTATATGAACAACATCAGGAAATTTTGGGGCGTAGTCACGCTCGCACTGTGTGCCATGACGCACCTTTTCGCCCAGGATTCACGGGGCCGCATCGTGGGGCAGGTCACGGACTCGAGCACAGCCGCGGTACCCGAGGCGACCGTTATTGCCACCAACAAGGCCACGGGCGTAGCAGTACGTTCGGTCACCAATGTCGCAGGAGCCTACTCCTTGCCTTACCTGCTGCCCGGCGTCTACACCGTGTCGGCCGAAAAGGACGGATTCAAGAAATTCCAACGCGACAATATCCAGGTGCGCGTGAACGACTCCGTCGAACTGGTCATCGAGATGCAGATCGGCAACGTTACCGAATCGATCAGCGTCACTGCCGATACGCCGTTGCTCCAAACCGCCGAAGCGACTCTCGGCCAGGTTGTCGACGAACGCCGCATCACCGAGCTTCCGCTGTTTGCGGGAAACGCCATGGACCTCGTCCACCTCGCGCCGGGCACTGTCAACGGCACTGACATGCGTCTGCGCAAGGCTCCGTTCAACAACGCGCCGTCGCAGTTTTCCACAACCGGCGGCGGCAACTACAACAACGACTTTACGATCGACGGTGTGTCGAACACTTACTCCGACGGCACCTCGCCGCGCGTGGCCTATTCGCCTCCGGCGGCATCGATCACCGAATTCAAGGTGCAGACGGCGAGCTACGACGCCACTATCGGCAACACCTTCGGCGCGACGGTGAACGTTAGCACGAAAGGCGGCACCAACCAACTTCACGGCGAGTTCCACGAGTGGTTGCGCAATTCGGCGTTCGACACGAAGAACATCTTCCAGAACCGGTCGGGCGCGACGCTGCCGGTGTACCAGGACAACCGCTTTGGCAACTCGCTCGGCGGGCCCGTGTACATTCCGAAGGTGTACAACGGCAAGAACAAGACGTTCTGGTTCTACTCCTGGGAGGCGAACCTCTTCGGCAACCCGCAATCCTACACAACCACCGTTCCGACCGACAAGATGCGCAACGGCGATTTGAGCGAGTATCTCGGTCTAGGCGCCAACTACCAGGTGTACGATCCCTTCTCAACGGTCACTGCCCCAAACGGCCGGTTTTCGCGCACGCCGGTTCCTGGCAACATCATCCCCGCGAGCCGCCTGGACAAGGTGGCGCAGAACATGATGAAGCTCTACCCGGCGGCCAACGCGGCCACCACAACCGCGCTTCAATACCGCAACAATTTCTTCAATACGAACAAGGCGCTGGAGACATACTGGAGCACGATTTTCCGCTTCGACCATGCCTTCAGCGATACGCACCGCCTCTTCGTTCGCTTCCATAAGGACTACTGGGAAGAGGACAAGAACCGTACATTTAATAACGACGTCAACGGTATCATCCTGAACCGCAACAACAAGGGCATCGCCTTGGACGACGTCTACGTCTTCAGCCCCTCGTTCCTCATGAACCTGCGCTACGGCATCACTTATCAGGATTTCCCCGAGCGGCGCGTGAGCCAAGGCACGGACCTGGTGGCTCTAGGCTTCTCCTCGCAGTTGGCGGGCCTGATTCCGAAAGAGCTGGCGACGATTCCGCGAACGGCTGTGACGCCGTTCCAGGAGTTCAGCGCCTGGGAGAGCGGCGACGGCGTGACCGCCTCGCTCATCCACAATCCGGTGGCGACGTTCACTTGGTTGAAGGGCAGCCATAACGTGCGTTTCGGCACGGACAGCCGCATCTACCGCGAGAACCGCAACCGGTTCAACACGGCTGTGTCGCCGCAATTCACCTTCAACTCGACGTACACGCGCGGCCCGCTGGATTCGGCCGCCGCGCCGCAACTGGGTGGGGAAGTCGCCTCGTTTCTCATGGGAGTCCCTGCGGGCTCGATGAGTATCGTCGATTCGACAGCCGAGCAAAGCAGCGTCTTCGGCTTCTACATCCAGGACGACTACAAGATGACCAGGAAATTGACGGTGAACATCGGCCTACGGTATGAGTACGACACGCCGATCACGGAGCGCTTCGACCGCGCCGTCACCGGGTTCGCCGCGGACCAAACTAACCCGATTTCGGAGGTGGCTACGGCGAACTACGCCCGCAGCCCCATCCCCGAGCTTCCGGTAAGCGCCTTCAAGGTGAACGGTGGTCTGCTGTTTGCGGGTGCGAACGGCGCCCGGGACTACTGGAAGGGTGAAAAGAACAACTTCATGCCGCGCATCGGCCTCGCCTATCAGTGGGACTCGAAGACGGTGGTGCGCGCCGGCTACGGCCTGTTCTTCAACTCGATCGGTATCCTCGCGACCAATACGATCGTTACCGGGTTCAGCCAGTCCACTCCGATCCAGGCTACGCTCGACAACGGCCTCACCTTCATTGCCTCCACGGCCAACCCCTTCCCTACCGGTCTGCAGCAACCGCTCCGCGCGGCTGGTGGTTTGTCAACCAATCTTGGCCAGGGAATTAGCTTCTTCCCCGACCGTCGGCTGAACCCCTACGCGCAGCGTTGGTCGGCCGGCTTCCAACGCGAGTTGCCAATGTTGTTCCTGCTTGAGGCGACTTACGTCGGAAACCGCGGCACGCGGCTCAACGTGAATCGCAATATTAACGCGCTGCCAAACCAGTATCTGAGCACAACCGGCGTGCGCGACCAGGAACGCATTAACTTCCTCGACCAGCAGTTCTCCAATCCGTTCCGCGGGACGAATCCGATCTACGGAGCCAACATCAGCCGGGCTCAGTTACTCCGGCCATATCCGCACTTCAACGGTGTATCCAACACGAACGGTGTCGTGACGAACGAACCCGTCGGATATGCCTGGTATCACTCGCTGCAGATGCGCATTGAGCGCCGCTTCAACAAGGGCTTTACCTACCAACTGTCCTACACCTGGTCGAAGTCCATGGAGGCTATGGAATTTTTGAACGACGGAGACCCTGTACCTTCCGAAGTGGTTTCCGGAGGCGATCGTACGCACCGCATCACTTCCAGCGGTATCTGGGAGATCCCCTTCGGCAAGGGCCGGGCATTCGGCAACACTTGGCACCCGGTGGCCGAGTTCACGCTCGGAGGTTGGCAGTTGGGCGGCGTCTGGCAGCACCAGAGCGGAGCCCCGCTCGGTTTCGGCAACCGCATTTTCAACGGCGACTTGAACAACATAGTGCTGCCGAAGGACCAGCGCAGCGTGGACCAATGGTTTAATCTGAACGCCGGGTTCAATCGCGTGGCTGCCCAGCAGCTGGCGTCGAACCTGCGTACGTTTCCGATCCGCTTTAATGGAGTTCGCGGACCGAATCAGGACCGCTGGGACTTCTCCTTAATCAAGAATTTCAAGATCAAGGAGCGGTTCAATACGCAGTTCCGGGCCGAGACCTTCAACGCCTGGAACCACCCGACGCTGACCAACCCGAACACGGACCCGACGAGCGGTAGCTTCGGCGTCATCACCGGCCAGGACGCGACCCGTTCGTGGCAGTTCGCGCTCGTGGTGAAATTCTAACCTCCGGCAAAGCCTGAAACCTCCCGCCGGGCGGCCCCATTCGGGTCACCCGGCGGTTTGCATTTGGAGAGTCAAGCCGAGAGGATTGAGTCCCGCACGAGCGCCCATTCCACTGCCCTTTGACTTAGTCCAGAATCTAGTTCACTATTGAATCATGAAGCGCGTGAACATGCACGACGCCAAAACGAACCTGTCGCGCTACGTCGACGAGCTTGCGCCCGGCGACACCCTCGTTCTGTGCAACCGCAACGAACCCGTCGCCGAGATTCGTAAGATCGATAAGAAGAAGCGGCTGCGGCGCATTGGCGTGGCGAAGGGGGAACTCTTTTTGCCGGATTCCTTCTTCGATCCTTTGCCGGATGAGATTCTGCGGGCGTTTCGCGGCGAATGAAACTGCTACTCGACACCTGCACGTTCATCTGGATTGGGGGCGGCGCCGACAAGTTGAGCCGCCTGGCGCGCGAGGTGTATCTCGATCCGGTGAACGAATGCTACCTCAGCGCGGCGTCGGCTTGGGAGATTACCGTCAAGTACGCTTTGGGCAAACTGCCTTTGCCAGGGCGCCCGGAGGAATACATTCCCTTCCTCCGCGAAAAGAGCGGTTTTGACTCTCTCCCCGTCGACGAAGAATCCGCCCTTCACACGTCTCGCCTGCCAAATTTGCACGCCGATCCATTCGACCGGATCCTCGTCGCCCAAGCCATTGTCCATGGCATGGTCATCCTTACGCCCGACCCCGCCATTACCCAATACCCGGCCCGCATTCTGTGGTAGCCGGCTATCGGTAGCCGGCTATCTGCGCTATACTATAGACTGGCTGGAAGTCGATTCGCCTTGTCCCTCACCTTGTTGGCGGTCTGCTGATTTCTCCTTCCCGCACAACCTAAAACAACTGAATGAACAATTTCAACGAACTCTCTTTGTGTCCTGCCTTGCAGGCCAACCTTACCCGGCACGGCTTTAGCATTCCTACGCCCGTGCAAGCCCTGTCCATCCCACCAGCCCTCGAAGGGCGCGACGTGGTTGCCACCGCCCAAACCGGTACCGGCAAGACCCTCGCTTTCCTGCTCCCCATGGTGCAGAGCTTTCTATCCAAAGGCAACATCACCAAAGGCCCGCAGGCCGTCGTGCTGAGCCCCACGCGCGAGCTCGCCATCCAGATTCACGAGGCATTTCAAGACCTGACCCAAGGCACCGCGCTGCGCGCGGCCATCGTCGTCGGCGGCATGAGCGAGAACAAGCAACTTCACTCCATCCGCATGGGCGCGCAGGTGCTCATTGCCACTCCCGGCCGATTGTGCGATTTTCTGCAGCGTAACCTCGTCACTCTCGACCGTGTACGCTTCTTTGTTCTGGATGAAGCCGACCGCATGCTCGACATGGGCTTCCTGCCTTCGATCAAAACGATTCTGAAGACCGTGCCGGCCGAACGCCAGACGCTGTTCTTCTCGGCCACGATCGAGAAGTCGGTCGCCCACCTCGTCGAATCGCACGTAAAGAACCCTGCGCGCATTACCGTAGGTTCCACTACGAAGCCAACCGAACAGGTGGACCTGCACTTGTATGAGGTGGACAACGACCGCAAGCTCCCGCTGTTGGCCCATCTGCTCGAACAGAACGAAGGCTCGTTCCTCGTTTTCTCGCGCACCAAGCACGGAACCGACCGCCTCGCGAAGAACTTGTCGCGCTTTGGCATTAAGGCCGCCCGAATTCATGGCAACCGCAGCCAGAGCCAGCGCAACCAGGCCCTCGACGCCTTCAAGTCCGGCGAATATCGCGTATTGGTCGCCACCGACGTCGCTGCCCGCGGTATCCATGTCGACAACATCGCCCATGTCGTGAACTTCGACTTGCCCCAGGCGCCCGAAGACTTCATCCACCGCATTGGCCGCACGGGCCGCGCGGGCCTGCGTGGCGTCGCCTCTTCGTTTCACATCCGCTCGGAGCGCAACGAAATTCGGCGAATTGAGCGGACATTGGGCATTCGCTTGGAGTCCAAGCAGCTGCCCTCCTCGCTGCCCGAACCCAAGCACGCGCCGGTTCACTTCGACGAAAAGGTCGTCGTACTTCCCCGCCGCGGCAATGGCGGCGGTCACGGACGCCCCCAAACCAAGAGCTTCGTTCCGCGCCGCCACAAGCGTCCCGCCGCGCGATAGCATCTCTACATGGCCCTCGCCGTTTTGCTGGATGCCCTCTATAAGGACCATCTGACCGGCGCGGGCCACCCCGAACAGCCCGCCCGTTACGACGCCGTCACGCGCGCCCTTGAAAGCACGCATCTTCTCGAAGGCGCAACCCGGGTTCAGCCCCGTCCAGCCAACGACGACGAACTCGCGCTCGTCCATACCGCCTCCTATATCAAGAGCGTCCGGTCTGAAATTGGCGCGCTGGCAGGCCGTCCCAACGTCGTCCGCGATCTTTCCACAGGCGATGTCACCTACTCAGCGCGCTCCCTCGACGTCGCGTTGAACGCGGCCGGCGGCGTCCTCAGCGCCGTGGACGCGCTCTTTAAATCCGATACCCGCCGCGCCCACTGCGCGGTGCGTCCCCCTGGCCACCACGCCACGCCCAACCGTGGCATGGGCTTCTGCCTTTTCAACAACGTCGCCCTCGCCGCCCGCCATGCCGAACGAAAGCACGGCGCCGACCGCATCCTCATCGTCGATTGGGATGTTCACCACGGTAACGGCACACAGGACACCTTCTACTCCGACGGCAGCGTGATGTTCTTCTCCACGCATCAGCACCCCTGGTATCCCGGCACCGGCATGATGCACGAAACGGGTGAGGGAAAGGGAAAGGGGCGCATCGTGAATTGTCCGCTGCCCGCCGGTTCGGGCCGCGACGAGATCCTCCGCGCATTCCGCGAACGCCTGCTCCCGGCCGCCGATGCCTTCAAGCCGTCGCTCGTCATCGTCTCGGCTGGCTTCGATTCGCGCATCGGCGATCCGCTCGGCCGCTTTCAACTCACCGATGCGGACTTCACGGCCCTTACGGAGATGACCATCGAAATCGCCGCAAAGCATGCCCAAGGCCGCTTGCTCTCAGTTCTCGAAGGCGGCTACTCACTCGAAGGCCTCGCCGCCGCCATCACGGCGCATGTGCGGGCCCTCAAATCGGGTACCTGACCAAACTGCCGTCACCGCCTCGCACGCGGAAATATCCGTCTGCTTTTCAGCAGCATAACCGCGTGTGCCAGACGTCCGGCGAATTTCACGTGCGACCGTATGGTCATGAGACACACCGGCAATCCGGCCTCTTTGCCGTGCGCTCCCCATCTATCGGCTCCATTACTGGCCGGAACTGACCGGACGAAGGGTCTTTATTACGAAACGAACCCAACGGCCATTGAAAATAAAGAAGGCCGTCATCAGACCGAACCCAAGTTTCTCCTCAATTCCAACCCTCAACCCGCTGTCCGGAATCTGCGCCGGCCATCCAGCGTTCACACTCCGGCGATCGTCACTAGTGCCTTCGTTAGCGCCAAGAAACATTTCCACCAACTTTGTCGTGTGACCGCCGTCACTGCCTTTCTTGTGCCTACGGCGCATTCTGGTCGTGGAGACAAACATGACCACATTACAGCCGGAAACCACCGTTGCCGAAATTGCCGCGAATTCGTTGGCCGCCATCGGGGTGTTTGAACGCCTTGGAATCGACTATTGTTGCGGGGGCAAACGTCCGCTCGCCGATGTTTGCCAGGCCAAGGGCTACCGCCTTGCCGAAGTCGAGCGCGAATTGGAATCCGCAAGCGCGATTGCCGATGCGCCCGCCACGGATTGGAATACGGCGCCGATTCCAGCACTCATTGACCACATCGTCGAAACGCATCATGTCTACTTAAAGCGCGAAATGCCGTTGCTCTCGGCTCGCGCCGAGAAGGTGCACCGTGTCTATGCCGATCGCCGTCCCGGTGAACTCGACGGACTGCCCGAGGTATTCGACCAACTGCGCGCCGAACTCGACATGCACCTCATGAAGGAAGAGATGATCCTCTTTCCCGCCATCAAGGCGAAGGTGAAGGAACTGGATTCCGGAATCGCCGCTCCCCCCACCTGCTTTGGGACGCTCGCCAGTCCAATCGCCGCCATGGAATACGAGCACGAAGAGGCCGGCGCCGCGCTGGCCCGCATTCGCGAGATCACCAACGATTTCGCCATTCCCGATTACGCCTGCGCCACCTATCGTGCACTGATCCTTGGACTTGAAGAGTTCGAGAGAGATTTGCACCGGCACATCCATCTGGAGAACAACATCCTCCACCCGCGTGCACTCAGCTTGATAAAGACACCGGAACACCGCAACGCTTGACATCCTTGACGAAGGCCAGAACAATTGGGGCTGAAGAGAGTTGATCCGTGCGGCGCGAAGTTGTTGTTTTCACCGCCGGTGCGGGCATGAACGGGTCACACAGATCAGTCTCTCCCGGCGGTGGCGCGCGGATTAGCCTTGGCAAGGAGGTGCAGCCGTGCCCGAACGTTTTGAGCTTCGAATTGCCTACCGCAAGCTCCTGATTGGTACGCTTCTCACCGTCATCCCCCTAAGCTTGGTGGGGCTCTATGTAATCACCCACAGCAACGATTCCATGGAGAAGACAATCGGCGAGCATTTTCAGACGATGGCCCGCATCACGTCCGCCGAGGTGGGCGGCTATGTCCAGGAGCGTGTACTGAGCGTGGCCATGCTCGCCTCGGAACCTGCCGTGATGGCCGCCGTGCAGAACTCTAATCAAAGCTATGCCGGCATGAGCGATCAGGCGGCGAGCGCGCGCATACAGCAGATTGACGATTCATGGAACACGCCTCAGGCCGGTTCCGCCTTGAATGCGATGTTGGCTTCTCCCGCTTCACGTGTTCTAAGCCGGGCACATGACCTGGACCCGAGGATTCTGCGTATAACTGTTACCGATGC
>DASRHX010000608.1:0-6799 GCA_035650295.1 Bryobacteraceae bacterium
CCGCGGCTCTTGCGTAGCGCCACCCACAGCAGCGCCATGACGATCGCCATGAGCACTATCGACAGCGCCGCACCGAACGGCCAATCGCGGGCGGTGGTGAACTGATTTTGAATGACATTGCCGATGAGGATGCTTTTGCCGCCGCCCATAAGGTCGGGCGTGAGGTAGGCGCCGAGACAAGGCACGAAGACGAGAACGCTTCCCGCGGCCATGCCGGGTTTGGCGAGCGGCACAACAACACGCCTGACGACTTGCCAAGGCTTCGCGCCCAGGTCTTCGGCCGCTTCGAGCAGCCACGGATCGAGGCGTTCGAGCACCGCGTAGATGGGCAGCACCATGAATGGCAGGTAGCCATAAACCAGCCCGAGCACCACGGCGGCGTCGTTGTAGAGGAGCGGCAGCGGTTCGGCAATGAGGCCAAGCCCGAGGAGGACCGTGTTGATGAGGCCCGTGTCGCGCAGTAGAAACATCCAGGCGTAGGTGCGCACGAGAAAGCTGGTCCAAAACGGAAGCGTGACCAGGCCGAGCCAGAGCGTCTTGCGCGAACGGGCGCGGGCGATGAAGAGGGCAAGCGGAAAACCGAGCACAAGACAGAGCGCCGTGGAGAGCGCCGCGATCCAAAATGACTTGAGAACGATTTCTCCATAGAGAGGATCGAGGAGGCGCGCGTAGTTTTCCCAGGTCCACGGTTCACCCTGGCCGCCATAAGCTCCGCGAGTGAGCAGACTATATGCCACGACGATCACCATCGGCGCCGCGAACAGCAAGGCCATCAGGGCCCGCGAAGGCAACAGGAGCCAGAAGCGGGGCGTCATGCCTCTGGCCTCATCTCGTCACACTCGCGCCACCACACGCGAATCCGGTCTCCCTTCTGAAAATCGGATTGCAGCCTCGGAATTTCGCAGACGATTTTCACGCCGACCGCGAGTTCGGCTTCGACGTGCACACAGTTACCGAGGAAGGTGATCGCCGTGACGATGGACTCGCGTCCCAGATCGCCGTCGCGCGATACGCGCACAGCCTCCGGCCGCACGCCGATGCCATCGATCCAATTCACGGCGCCGAGAAAGCCGGCGACAAAACGCGTTCGTGGCCGCACATAGAGTTCCTCGGGTGGGCCGACTTGTTCCAGGCGGCCTGCGTTCATGACGGCGACGGTGTCGGCCATCGAGAGCGCCTCTTCCTGGTCGTGCGTCACCATTAGAAACGTCACTCCAGTGCGGCGCTGGAGGGCCTTTAATTCGCCGCGCACCTGTTTGCGCAGATTAGGATCGAGGGCGGCGAGCGGCTCGTCGAGCAGGAGCACGTCGGGGGCGAGCACGAGCGAACGCGCGAGGGCGACGCGCTGTTTCTCACCGCCGGAAAGCTGCGTAGGCCTGCTGGAGGCTTTGTGGCCCATCTGGACCAGGTCGAGGATTGCATCGACGGTGTGGGCGGCATCCCGGTTATAACGCAGGCCGAACTCGACGTTTTGGCGCGCGGTCAAGTGCGGGAACAGCGCATAGTTCTGGAAAACCGTGTTGACGCGGCGCTCATACGGCGGGAGGTGCGTGATGGGCGCGCCGTTGACCGAAATCTCTCCTGCGTCGGGCGTTTCGAATCCGGCGATCATGCGCAGGGTTGTCGTTTTGCCGCAGCCGGATGGACCCAGGAGGGCGAACAACTGCCCTTGTTCGACATCGAAGGAAACGTCGTCGACGGCGCGATGGCCGGGGAACTCTTTCGTTACACCGCGCACGGAAAGCACGGGCATAGTGGATTAGTATGGCACGCGTACCGGAGAGTTGTTCCATTCGCGAAACGGCGCCTGGCCTTCTTCACTGAGGATCTGCTTGGTGGGAATGCGGCGCTGTTCGAGCGCCTGGGGAATCTCTTCGTAAAGGAAGGAGTCGTCGAAGCCCGCCGCGGCTGCGTCGTGTTTGGAAGCGGCGAACCAGATGCGGTCGAGGCGGGCCCAGTAGCAGGCGGCGAGGCACATCGGGCAAGGCTCGCAACTGGCGAACACTTCGCAACCGCGAAGATCGAAGCGGCCGAGCGCCTGGCAGGCGCGGCGGATGGAGACGACTTCGGCGTGCGCAGTGGGGTCGAGCGTCGAGGTCACCATGTTCATACCCTCGGCGATGATGACCCCATCACGCGCCACCACGCTGCCGAACGGACCACCGCGCCCCAGCCGCACATTCTCCACGGCCACTTCGATCGATCGTCTGAGGAGGGCTTCGGCGTCCACTACTTCTTTGCGTTGAACCTTTTCTCGGCCGCGGCCCAATCGATGACGTTCCACCATGCGCCGATGTAATCGGGACGCCGGTTCTGATACTTCAAGTAGTAGGCGTGCTCCCATACGTCGAGACCGATGATGGGGTACTTACCTTCCATAACGGGGTTGTCCTGGTTGGGCGTGGAAGTGATTTCGACAGCCGAACCGTTCCAGGTCAGCCATGCCCAACCCGAACCGAAGCGGCCTACGCCGGCGGCGCCGAACTTTTCCTTGAAGACATCGAAGCTGCCGAAGGCCCCGGTTATGGCCGTGCCGAGGTTACCGACGGGTGAGCCGCCACCCTTAGGTCCCATGATGTTCCAGAACAGGGTGTGATTGTAGTGGCCGCCACCGTTGTTGCGAACGGCGGTGCGGATGCCTTCGGGCACGGCGGCGAGGTTGTTGGCAAGAAGTTCTTCTATCGTTTTGCCGGCCAGATCTGGCGCGGATTCGAGGGCTTTGTTCAGATTCGTGACGTAGGCGTTGTGGTGCTTGCCATGGTGAATTTCCATGGTCATCTTGTCGATGTGTGGTTCCAGCGCGTCGTGCGCGTATGGCAGTGCGGGCAGTTCAAAGGGCATTCGAGAATTCTCCTTATGCGGCGTTAATGCCGCCATTACGTTCAAAGGCTTCGGCCAGCCGGAACATCGTGGCCTCTTGAAAATGATTGGTCAGAATCTGCATTCCCACAGGCAGTCCGGCAGCGGTCGAGCCGCAGGGCACACTCATGCAGGGGATGCCGGCGAGGTCGCCGGTGATGGTGTAGATGTCGGACAGATACATGGCCAGCGGGTCGTCGAGCTTCTCACCGAGTTTGAAAGCAGGGAAGGGAGAAACGGGAGTGACGAGCGCGTCGACCTCGCCGAAAGCCTTCTGGAAATCACGTGCGATGAGCGTACGCACGCGCTGCGCTTTCAGATAGTAGGCGTCATAGTAGCCGTGACTGAGGACGTAGGTGCCAAGCATGATGCGGCGCTTGCATTCGGCGCCGAAGCCGTCGCCGCGCGTGTTGCGGTACATGGCGGACAGCGTGGGCGAATCGGCGCTGCGCATGGTGTAGCGGACGCCATCGTAACGCGCGAGATTCGAGCTCGCCTCCGCCGTACAGATGATGTAGTAGCAGGAAATGGCCCACTCCGTGGACGGCAGGCTCACTTCCTTCACTTCACAGCCGCGCTTCTTGAGAGCTTCGACGCCGCGCATGATGAGATCGCCGGTTTCGCTGGCGAGGCCGGTGAAATACTCCTTGGGCAAGCCAATCTTCAGACCACGCACGTCGCCGGTCATGGCTTCCTCATAATTGGGAACGGGCGCAAAGGCGCTGGTGGCGTCCATCTCGTCGCGCCCGGCGATTGCCGCCAGTAGGGCCGCCGAGTCGCGTACATTGCGCGCAAATGGACCAATATGGTCGAGCGAGCTGGCAAACGCCACCAGTCCATATCGAGACACACGGCCATAGGTGGGTGTTACACCGACCACGCCACAAAAACTTGCCGGCTGGCGGATGGAGCCGCCGGTATCGGAGCCGAGGGAGACGACGGCAGTGCCTTGGGCGACCACGGCCGCCGAACCGCCCGAGGAGCCGCCCGGGACGCGTTCCAGATCGGCGGGATTACGCACGGGTCCGAAGGCCGAATTTTCGTTCGAAGAGCCCATTGCGAACTCGTCGCAATTGGCTTTGCCGATGATGACCGCGCCGGCTGCTTCCAGGCGGGTAACGGCGGTCGCATCGTAAGGCGGGACGTATCTTTCCAACATGCGCGAGCCGCAGGTGGTGCGCACGCCCTTGGTGACAATGACGTCCTTTACAGCGACCGGGACACCGCCGAGCGGACCCGGTTCGCCGCCCGCGGCGATGTTTGCGTCGACCGCGTCTGCCGCGGCGAGGGCGCGTTCAGAGCTGAAGTACAGATAGGCGTTGGTCTTCGGATTTTCTGCCTGGGCAAAGGCGAGCGCCGCCTCGCACACCTCACGCGCGCTGAACGTGCGAGCCTTCAGGCCGCTCCGGATTCCGTCTATGGTGAGCTTCGAAATATCCATGTAGCTAGCGCTCGATCACCTTGGGCACCTTGAAGAAGCCGCCGCCTCCCTGCGGGGCGTTGGCGAGCGCGATTTCGTTGGGCAGGACGTTGCGTTCGGCGTCGGCGCGCAAGGTAGCCGTCTCGTCGGCATCGAACAAAACCTGCGCCATCGCGGGCACGCCCGCCGTATCCAACTCGTTCAATTTATCGATGTGACCGAGTATGCTTTCCATATCCCGCGCCATGCGCGAGACCTCGTCTGGTGTGAGGCGCAAGTTCGCAAGATCGGCCACATAGCGGACCTGCTCTTCCGTAATTTTCATGGGACTCTCTCTACTTTGGCACGGCGCGGCGTGGGGTTGCAGCCGAGCCGCTCGCTCAGCCCGCCAGCGCCCTGCGGCGCGAGCTCTGATAGATGCGGTCGAGCACGGGGTCGGCGGCTTGTTCACGGGCGTCGAGCAGGGGAATGCGAGTTTGTCCGTGGCGCAAGGGGCGCGATTCGATGGCCATCGAGCGCCGCATGGGAACTACCGCGATGGCGACATCGCGCACCAGGTGGGCCCCGGCAATGGCCGTCATCTTCCTGAGGATTTGCGGCTTGAGGGGCTCGAGTTGAGCCGCCCAGACATCGTCGGCGACTTCCACGGTGAGAGTCGCGCCGCGCAGCCATGATGGGTTTGTGTGGGACGCCAGCCGTTTGCCGACGGCGGCGCGCCAAACCGCGTGTGCCAATTGTTCCCGGGAACAGATACGGCTGGCAATTCTTGAGGTACCGAGGATTTTGGAGGCGCGTTCCATCTCAACCGAGAAGCGAGTATAGCACGTGGTATGGGCGAGATTGCTGGGCATCGGTGAGAGACTAATCGACGGTCCGTGCGACGATGCTCACAGCTAGTGACGATGCCATTCCGGTGAGCAGGAGTTGTGGGTGAGTTCCTTCAAAACTGATCAGGAGACCATCGCAATACCCTTGTTGGTTGATCGTTATCCATCCCCATCCGAACGACTTGCCAATCACAGATTTCCAATGTTCGAAGTGACTCGTGTCAATGCTGGAGCCAATATCGGCTTCGGCACTCGGGGTCACCTTGAATGCGATGGAATCATCGCCGGATTCGCACCAGACAGAGAGAGCCATCCGATCAAACACGAAAATCACGCGAACCAGCGACTCTTCGTCGTATAGGGAGCGCACTACTCGAAGAGTCTCATTCCCAAGAGCATGAAACTCAGACAGGGCCTCGCTGAGCGTTTCAGCCACGGATATCGCGATATTTTCGTCCATGCCGGTTATTCCGATGGTGGATCGGCCACCCACGGATTTATGATCGGAATATCGAGCCCTTCGTAATCTTTGACGTTTCACGTCACGATCGTCAATTCGTGTTGCAGGGCGGTTGCGGCGAGTAGGACGTCCACGACAGGGCGCGTACGGCCTTTGGCAATTTGCCGAGCGGAGAGATCGCCCCACCGCTCGGCAATCTTAAGATTGATTGGTAAGATCCGATCCCCAAACCACGGGATGATCTCGTGCTCCAGCCAATCCTCCAGCGTGGAGCGTCGTCTACCTGCGGCGAGTGAGCCGATACCCTTCCGTATCTCGCCGATCGAAAGGACGCTCGTGTGCACCCGATTCTTGACTTGCCTGAGAAACGCTTCAATTTGCGCGGAAGGTATCGGCTTGGTCAACTCCGAAACGACGTTCGTATCGACCAGGAATCCGCTCACAACGGGACATCCCGGCCCGGGTCGCGATCCCGCTCAAACTCCATGTCGAGTCCACGGAAGGGGGATCTCGCAAACAAGTCGGCGAGATTGTCGACCTCTTGGTGAACCGTATGCGCTTTGACGGCGGACGCGTGCAACGCACGAACCGCCTGGTCGACCGCTTCCTCGGCGGAACGAGCCGCACCGGCATTGACCACCTCAGTCACCAAGCGCGCTTGTTCCTCATTGAGCGTAATGGTCATGTGGCGAATCCTTCGCTATTTTCACAGTAAAGGATCGGACGCACGTTGTCACGAGGTGGCCGGTAGTGCCTGGAAGTTGCGTTGAATCGCTAACGGACCGCTTGCTTGCCCGCCCGCGTAGACTCTACGCTCCGTAATGGGTGGGGCGTGGGTTGCTTTTCATCCAGGAGCCACCGGCGCCAACTTATCACCGTCGCTCGAAAATGGTCAGGCCGGAAAGCTCAAGAGAGATACCCGGGGAGACGGCTGGGTTACTCCTGCCAAACACCGAAAAGTCAGAGGCACGCGCCGAGCAAAAACCCCTCAACGCAACTTTCAGACACTACCAGGTGGCCCTAGGTCTCTATTCGAACGCGTTGATGCGCTGGGTAAGGAAGTCCTGGAGCACTTCCATGCGCATGGGCAGGCACTCCTGGACTGCCTCGGGGAATCGAGCGCGTAGGACGTTGTAGGCGGTGGGATCGGTGCCGTTGTCGGGCGGCGCAATGATTCCGAAGCCGAGCGCTTCGCTCAGCAGCACGGCCGATTGTGTGATGGCGAGCAAGCCG
>DASRHX010000609.1:0-8988 GCA_035650295.1 Bryobacteraceae bacterium
CGGCAAGGACGTGAAGCCTCGGCCCATTTTGACCGAAGTAAAGCAGCCGGCAGAGAAGATGGACGCCGTGGCCGGGCAGTACGAACTGCGGCCGGGGTTCGTGTTGAAGGTGTGGCGCGAAGGCGAGCAGATGATGACGCAGGCGACGGGACAGGGCAAGGTTCCGGTCTTTGCGTTGTCCGAGTATCGTTATTTTTCGAGAACAGTGGACGCGCAATTGGAGTTTAAGCCCGGCGCGGATGGGAAGGCGGCAGGTTTGGTGCTGCACCAGAACGGGCGGCAAACGGAGGCGAAGAAGATAGGAGAGTAGTCCATGAGAGCTTCGCGAATCGCATGTACTCTTCTGGCGGTGTTGGCGCTGCCAGTGTTGCTGGTGGCGAAGGGACGGACGGTAAAGATCGTCGTGACGGGCGGCGAGTTGGCCGCACCGTTGGAGATCACCAAGGCGGGCGTAGAGAAGTTTGGCGTCTGGGAGGGCCCGGGTACGGCGGTCAATGGCGTGCCACAGACCGAGGGCTTCATTTGTGATTGGAAACTCGGGCACGTTGGTGATCGGCCGGAAGGGCGGCGCGTGTATGAACTTTCGTTCTACGCGGCACGCGACCACGACCCGCCACGGCTGGTGTATATAGTCCTGTACGATATCGATCCGGCGACGAAAGAAGGGTTCGTATACCTGGGCGGCCATGCACTTGAGACTTACGAGCTGAACACATCGTCAATCTATCGCCACGGCTACGAGGGAAAGCGATTCCGGGCGACGAAGGCGTGGGACGACTTCGTGCGGCCGGTGCTGGAGGGTGCTTCTCGCCGGAACCTACAGGTGCCGCCAAACTGAGGTTTCTTCCTCGCCATCGCGCGTGTCGGAGCTGTCGGCTTCGCCGCGGGAGATCCAGCGCCGCACGGCGTGTTGACCGCCGAGGCCAAAAGCGAGGGCCGACGCCAGGGCCGCACCGCCGACGAGGATGATGAAAGCCGCGAAGAAGACCCCCGGTGCGAAGTTCAACACGTCGGCCGCGACGACGATAGCGGTAAACATGACGATGACCCGGACGGCCGAGGCCCAACGCCGCGGAGCGGGGAGAGCTTCCGCGGAAGCCCAAACCAAAACGCTACGCGACAGATAGAGGCTGAGCCACAAGCCGGCGATGATAATGACGCCCGCCGTGAGCGCCTTCGGCAGCAGCAGGACGATGGTCTCGACGATGCGCTGCGTCCACTGCGTTTCAAACACGCTGATGGCGCTGAGAATTCCTCCAAGAAACACAAGCCAGAATACGGCGCGCGCGACCAACGGGCCCGTACGCAAATCGCCTTCGGGCCGGACAAGGTGGGAGAATCCGCTCGACTTCAGGAAGCGGTCGAATGCCAGTCCCTTAACGAGATGAGAGACAAGGAAACGGCCCAGGTGGGCAACAATCCAGGCGAGAACCAGAACGACAAAGGCGACAAACAGCGGAGGCAAATAGGAAGTGACCCCGGTGTAGAGATAGCTCCAGGTGCGGTTGAAGATTTCATTGATCGTCTCGAACACGGGAGGCCTCCTTCGCGGCGTGCGTTAGATCATCGGGGTGGGGCGCATCGGGATTGTCCCACAGGTCGACGAGGTAGGGTTTCATGGATTCAAAGGCGACGCAGAGTTGCTCCATGCGCTCTTCGACGGCAGCGGCATCAAGCGGCTTGGTTTCGATCACCCAACTAGCCACGCGGCCCATATAAAGCGGAGTGAAGGAACGCAGGATGTGGCCGCGTTCCAGCGGAAGGCGATGCCAGGCGGCCGCGAATTCGTAGACGATGCGCGTCCAGAGGCGATCGCTGATGTGAAATGTCTCCAATGCCCCAGGCTCCTCGGTGGCGCGTGCCAGGGCGGCCAGCGCCATCAGAGTGGAAGGCGAAAGGGCCAATTTCCAAACATCGTGGAGGTCCTCCGCGCCTTTGCGGAAGATGGTGAGCATGCGCTCCACGTTGACGGCAATTGGGTCGAGGCCGACGTCATAACGGAATCCGAACAACTCGCTCGGCTCGCTGCCCGAACGCGCGCGCCATGCAGGCTCGTAACGCGCGGTGAGCGCAAACAGGCTCGACAGCACCTGCTGGAGCATGGCCGAAAGGTCGGAGCCGGGATCCTTGGCGTCGTGGAGTTTGGCGCCGAGAAAAGATTGGCAGACGCGGAAGTCTTCGGCAACGGCTGTCGTGGTCATCCAGATGTCAATGCCGAAGCGGGCGACATCGGACTCCCAGTCGTCGTGCTTCAGGTAGCGCCGGACAATTGCCGTGGACATGCCAAAATCGCCTCCAATCGGCTGGCGGATGCGATGGCCATAGAGAGCGCGGGTCAGAGGATAGATGATCGAATTGGTAATAGTTCCGTCGTATTTGTGGCGGTGGTAGTAGGGAGCAACGAAGTCGTAGCCATGGTGCAAAACGGGCCGGATGAGCAGGTCGAACCACTCCGGCGTGATGGAGCGCAGGTCGGAGTCGACCACACAGCAGGCGCGTGCATTGAGGTCGGACGCCATCTGAAAAATCATCCGAAAGGCCGAGCCCTTACCGGGAACGCCATGGTAGGGAAAGGACAGGCGGTGGACCGCCGAGAGCGGCGTATTCAGCAGGAGGAGTTGCGGGTCGGCGGCTTCCACGCCCAACACAACGGCGGGAGTTCCGTCCTTGGAACCACCGTCGGAGTTGATAATGACAGAAGTGTATTGGGGAAAGTACTTCTGCAGCCCGGCGTGCGCGGCTCGAACGACGTGGCCGATGGTGCGGACGTTGTTGTAGCTGGGGATGCCGATGACGATGTCGGCTTGTTTCAGTTCCGCCACAGCCGCGATGGCTTCAGCGGAGAGGGTAGACGCCGGATCCGGTTTCGCGACAGCGCCCATGGTCCGATCTTAACAGTTTGGAATTGAGTTGCATCCGGGCGACACTGGATGCATCCGATAGAAAAGGTCCGTAGCAGCTCATGAAGATTCTATTGCAATATCTGCGTGCGCATTGGAAGCTGGCGGCTGGCGCGCTACTGCTCGCGGCGATCAATCAGATCTTCTCGCTACTCGATCCGCTCATCTTCCGGCACATCATCGACTCATACGTCACGCGGCACGGCGAGTACACAAGTTCGGAGTTTATTCGAGGCGTGAGCGTGTTGTTGGGCGCGGCGGTGGGAGTCGCGTTCGTGTCACGCGTGGCGAAGAACTTCCAAGACTACTTCGTCAATCTGATCACGCAGCAAGTGGGCGCGCGAATCTATGCCGACGGGATCAAGCATTCGCTTGAATTGCCGTACACGTTGTTCGAAGATCAGCGCAGCGGCGAGACTCTGGGAAAGCTACAAAAGGTTCGTACCGACGTGGAGCGGTTCATCTCGACTTCGGTAAATCTGGTATTCACAACACTCATCGGGCTGGTGTTCGTGACGATTTACGCGGTGCGAGTGCATTGGTCGATTGTACCCGCGTACTTGATGACGGTGCCGCTGCTCGGCGGGCTGAGTTCGTTGCTGAGCCGCAAGATCAAGGCGGTACAGAAGCAGATTGTCGGTGAAACGACGGCGCTGGCGGGGGCCACGACCGAGTCGTTGCGGAATATCGAGTTGGTGAAGAGCTTAGGCCTGGCGCAGCAGGAAATCGGGCGCCTGAACTCGACGACAGGCAAGATTCTGAAACTGGAATTGAAGAAAATCCGCTATCTGCGTAGCTTGAGCTTCATTCAAGGAACGATCGTAAACTTCCTTCGGACATCCATTATGTTCCTGATGCTGTATTTGATCTTCTCGCAGCAGATTACAGTCGGGCAGTTCTTCTCCTTGTTCATATACTCGTTCTTCATCTTCGGGCCGCTTCAGGAATTGGGGAATGTGATCAACGTATACCGCGAAACGGAGGTTTCGCTGGGGAACTTCGAGGCGATCTTGAAGCTTCCGCCAGAGCCGCGCCCCGAGCAGCCCATCGGCGTGCGGCCGCTGCAAACACTGGCGTTTGAGAACGTGTCGTTCCAACACCAGACGGCATCGGGACCGGCGATTGAGGGGATCAGCTTTTCGGCGAAGCGCGGCGAGACGATCGCCTTCGTGGGCCCGTCGGGCGCGGGCAAGACGACGCTGGTGAAACTGTTAGTCGGATTGTACCGGCCTAAGTCGGGACACATTTACTACAACGGCACGGCGGAGGACCAGATCGACGTCGACGGGCTGCGCGAGGGCATTGGTTTCGTGACGCAGGATGCGCAGCTGTTCTCCGGAACGATCCGGGAGAACCTGCTGTTTGTGAGTCCGAACGCGAGTGATGAAGAGTGCCATCGCGTGTTGGCGCAGGCCTCGGTGGAGAGTCTTCTGGCGCGAGCGGACCAGGGCCTCGACACCGTGATCGGCGAGGGCGGCGTGAAGGTGTCGGGAGGCGAGAAACAGCGGCTGTCGATCGCGCGGGCGCTACTGAGGAAACCCGAACTGCTGGTGTTTGACGAGGCCACGTCATCGCTCGATTCGCTTACCGAGGAAGAGATCAGCCAGACCATTCGCAGCGTGGCGGCGGGGCGCGATGCGATCACGTGCCTGATTGCGCATCGGCTGTCGACCGTAATGCATGCCGACCGGATCTACGTGCTCGAGCGTGGCCGCGTCGTCGAGTTTGGCCGGCACGAAGAGTTGCTGGAGAACAAGGGACTCTACTACGCCATGTGGCGCCAGCAAGTGGGCGAGGGCAAGGCGCGGGTAGTGGCGGGAAACGGTGCGGCGCGGGTCATAGGCTGATTGCCTACTCGCTACGCAAAGCGGCTACGGGCTCTACACGCGAAGCTCGCCGCGCGGGAAAGAATCCGGCAACGGCGGTAACCAGCACAAGCGCCGCTGCTGCAATTCCGAGGCTGACCGGATCCGTTGGGGTAAGTCCAAAGAGTAAGCCAGAGATCTGGCTCGATGCGAAGTGCGCCAAGGCGAATGAGGCAGGCACACCGATCGCCAAACCAGCCGCCAGCAGTACGGCCACCTCGCCCATCACCATGCCAATCACGTCTCTGCCGCTCGCCCCGAGCGCCATGCGGACGCCCACTTCGCGAGTCCGCCGGATGACCCCGAACGAGACGAGTCCATAGAGACCAACACAGGCCAGCGTGAGAGCGACCGCCCCGAAAAACCCCGCCAACGCGGCCATCATTCGTTCGCGAACCATGACTCCATCCATTTCCTCAGCCAGGGAACGGATTTCGAACAAGGGCAATGCGGGGTCTATTTTCTGCACCTCTTCCCGGATGCGGTGGACAACGCCAGAGCCGGGCCGGTCGATACGCGCATGCAAAACCATTTGTCCGCGCCCGGTGCTGGTTTGCAGAAAGGGTTGGAAGATCACCGCCGGCGTCTTGCCGCGGAGGTTCGTATAGACCGAATCCTTGACGACTCCGATGATCTCGCGCGTTGCACGTCCTCGGCCGCCCAGGGTGTCAAAGGTCCGGCCAATGGGGTTCGTATTTCCGAAAGCCCTCCGCGCGAACGTCTCGTTGACGATGGCGGTTGGCGGGGAAGTCGCGCTCAGGTCACTTTCGCGGAAGTCCCGCCCATCTACCATGCCGATTCCCATCGTCTCGAAGTACCGGGGATACACCATCAAGGTCGAAATCCGGGTCTGCTCGCCGTTGGGTAGTTGCACACCGCCCTGCAGCGTGACTCCGCTCGTGGGACTCACCTGCGCAAGACTGGCGGAACGCACGCCCTGGATCGACTGCACGCCGTCCTGCAGCGCGCGGTAGGTTCGGTCGAGCCGTGAAACGGTGCCGGGAATGTTCCGTTGATCGCTGCCGCGCGGCTCGACACGCATGGTCAGGATACTCTCGCGCGGAAAGCCGGCGTCTTGAGAACTCAGCTTTTGCAGGCTCCGGGCAAACAAGGACGCCGCCGCCAGCAGCATCATGGAGAGCACTACCTGGCTCACCACAAGCAATTTCCCAGGGCGCAGGGCGTGCTGCCGCTCTCTGCTGGTGCCCGCCAAGCCTTTCAGATCGAGCGAGACATTCCGTCCGCTGGAACGGAGCGCGGGCAAAAGCCCAAACAGAATGCCCGTGATCGCCGTTACGGCTACCGTGAAAGCGAGCACACGAAGGTCCGGTTCGACATCCAACGTGATCGGCGTCCGCCCTGCCGAGAGAAAAAGCACAAGGAGGTGCGCCAGTTGACGGGCAAGCAGTAGTCCCAGCACCCCGCCGCCCACGGCGAGCAGCATGCTTTCGACCAAAACCTGCTGCATCAATCGCCATCGCCCCGCGCCTAAAGACAGCCGCATGGCGAATTCGGGAGCCCGTGCCGCCGAGCGCGCCAGTAACATGCTTGCCGCATTGGCGCATGCCATCAACAGGAGTGCGCCCACCATCGCCATTAACACGGCCAACGGTTGCGAGAATTGCCGCCGGAGATCGGAAATGCCATTAGCCGCCGGAGTGAGAACGATCTTCCAGCGGTCTTGAGGCAACTCCTTTCCATCGGGCGCCTTTCCCGCTTTGTACATCGCATCCAACAACGGCTCGACCTGGACGGGGCTCGCGCCCGGGACGAGACGCACGAGCGGACGAAGCCATCTCCTCTGGTTAATCGGATTCAACAGAAAGTTCTCGCTGGCGGGCATCAGCACGGGCTGCATCATGGCGGGTGCGAAGAAATCGGGAGATGTGCCCACCTCGACACCGAAGAAGTCGCGCGGCGTCACGCCAACGATGGTGAACGGCGCCCCGCATAGCGTGATCGTGCGGCCCACGACGGATGGATCGGAGGCGAACCTTCGTTCCCAATAGCCGTGGCTGATCATCGCCACTGGATGCCCGCCCGGAAGCCGGTCGTCATCCGGTCCCAACGTCCGGCCCGCCACGGCCTTCACGCCCAGGAGCGCAAAGTAGCCACCCGTGACCAACTGGCCATCCGACGCGGGTTCCATACTCCCATTGACGCTGACACTAAAGCGTGCCGAACCATAGGCGGCGACGCCATGGAACCACGGGCCGTTGGCGGCAATCAGCCGGTAGTCGCGGTAGGTGTGTCCGTAGCCAGTGCCGTCGTCGTAGCGCGTTCCGACCATGTACAGACCCTTGGGGTCTTGAATGGGGAGAAGTCTCCACATGACGGCATCCATGAGACTGAAGATGGCGCTATTGGCCCCAATGCCGATGGCGAGGGAGAGGACGACGACCGCAGTGAATGCGGGAGCTTTCACGAGCCCGCGCACGGCATGGCGCAAGTCGGCGGCAACGGACTCAATCCACCATACGCCGCGGGCATCGCGGCATTCTTCGCGCACCTCGTCTTCGGCTCCCACCGCGAGACGCGCCTGACGCATCGACTCCCGGCGTGAAAGTCCGGCTCGCATCCCCTTTTCGACATGGCTGTCGTAGTGGAATCGGAGTTCTTCGGAGAGTTCCCGTTCAACAGTGGAGCGGCGGAGCAGGGAGCGCAACCGGTAAAGCAGATCGGAAAGCATGTACAACCTCAAGCGAGATCGAGAATCTGGCCCACCGCGGCAGCCAGTTTTTTCCAGAGGCCGGTTTCCGCGTCCAGTTGCTTGCGGCCGGCGCGGGTTAGTTCGTAGAATTTCGCGCGGCGGTTGTTTTCAGACGAACCCCAACGCGCCTTGATCCAGCCGCGCCGTTCCAAGCGGTGGAGCGCGGGGTAAAGCGAGCCTTGCTTGACGCTCAGCACTTCGCTGGAGACCTGTTCAATGCGCTCGGCGATGCCCCAACCGTGCCGCGACTCGATGGCGAGCGTGCGCAGGATGAGCAGGTCGAGAGTTCCCTGCGGGAGTTCGATGGGTTGATTTGCCATAACCTTGCACTTCTACAGGAATGCTATAGCAACTCCTGTCGATGTGCAAGGGGAACGTTCGATCGAGCTTACCGCACGGCTCTTGCCGCGCTCGGTTGGCGGAGCATGCGGCCGGAGGGCGGTGGCTCGGGCTCGGGGATCGGTTCGGGCGCCGGTTTGCGGATGCGGCCGTCGAGGCGGCCGAGGATGTAGTCCTTGCGCTTTTGCGCGAACTTTGGATCTTCCGGAGAGAGCCCGCTCCAATTTACGACTTCCTGCTCCGTTATTTCGAGGACACCGGGCAGGTACTGCGTGAGGTGCTTCTTGATGCGGTCCTGCACCAGGCGCTGCGTCGACTTATAGGCCAGATAGAGCACCTGTTCGCCGGGGGCGGCGAGCAGGGTCTGGTAGACCAACGACGCCTTATTGAGCTTGGCCGACTTGAGCGTGGACTCGAGTTTCTTCGAGCTTGCATCCAATTTCGTGGTCGTGCCCAGGTCTTCCTTGGGAATGCCGAGGAACTTGACGAGCGAAGTGCGCTCCTTAGGGGTTAGTTTCTCCGTGAGCACGAAGAGGAAGAGGCCGAGATTCTCCGAGTGGAATTCGGCGCCGAAGGGCACCATCTGCCGCAGCTTAAGCAGCTTGTGATGTCCGGCGAGATTGAGTTTGGCGCCGGAGAAATTGGGGAAGAAGAGGGACAGCAGGCCCTCGCGCTCCAGTGTTTCGAGCAGCAGCGCCGGGTTGGGCTCGTCGGCCATGGCGCGCAGCTCGCGGTAGAGCTGCGCGGGCGTAATCTTCTGTTCGAGCTTGGCGTCGCGCACATTCTCGTATTGCGACTGGGTGCGGGAGCTGATTTCGAAACCGAGGCGTGTCTTCAGGCGCAACATGCGAAGAATGCGCGCCGGATCGTCATAGAGGGTGTAGTTGCCCGTCGTACGGATTTCGCGCGCTTCGAGGTCGCCCTGGCCGTTTGTGGGATCGATCAGCAGGCCGCGCGAGGTGCGGTTGAGCGACAGGGCGATGGCGTTGATGGTGAAGTCGCGGCCGCGGAGGTCCTCATGAATCGTGGCGGGGGTGACGACTGGCTTGGCGGCGGGTTTCGGATAGCGCGCTTCGTGGGCCATGCCGATTTCACTCAGCACGCCCGAGGGAAAGCGCAGCTCCCAGCATTTTCGGAGCGAATTCTCTGAAACAATGGCGGCGCCGGATTTCGC
>DASRHX010000610.1:0-24200 GCA_035650295.1 Bryobacteraceae bacterium
AGACTAGAGTCGTTCCATTCAATGGCGTCCTTAATTCCCGTGTCCGCGCGATTATGAATATCCCAGTACGGACAGTATTGCCTTCGGGTTGGCGAGCCGAAAGGAAGAAGTGCTCTCGCACCGCGAGCAGACCATCTCAGCGTCTTTCGAGTACTCGGGAGTGACAAGGAGGTTCCGGCGCGCCGGGATCAGATGCCGGAGCAGGCCGCTGGCTTCCTTGAAGCTTGCGGGTTGCCCTGGCTTGCGGTGATCGCGCCACGCTGTTTCCACTTCTGTTGAATCGATCAGTTCCATCAAACGCAGAAAATCCGTAGCGTGTTTGGAAGGCGTTGGCACCCCGCCCGCAAGGTCGAGCGCCAACCTCGCCGTTCTCGCCGTCAGGTCTTCGAGGGAGATGAGTTGGATCTTACCGGCTGGAAGGTCCAGATTGGATGTGCGGCTCATCGTGTCGCCGCATGCTCGGAAAACGTCGATGCGCAGCTTGCTTTCTGCGTCGATGAACTGAAGCATCATCCTGTTCGGTGGATCGAACGGATGGATGTGTCGGAAAAGGAAACCATCTGCCAGGCCCTCCGGAATGGCGCCGAACGACTCGGTGATGAAGTCAAGGTCGTTCAGTGCGCGCACGGAAGCTTGGCATCCACGGCGCAGACGGTGAACCTCGACTGCTAACCCGCCGGTGAGTGCCCAGCCCCGAATGCCATGACGGCCAAGTTTGCGAAAGGTATGCAACGCTCGATTCGCGTCAACATCGGATAGAAACCGCCGGAGCACTGAGATATGCTCTCACGCCGGCATGCGGCAGTGCTTCGGAACTGCGCATCCCACGCTTCCCAAATTCTTTTTTCTCTTTTCCGTCAATCACTTCCCGCCTGCGCCACGCCGGCCGCCTTGGTCCACGCTCCACACTGAAGGCGCAAGAGCAACAATCTTGCTTTTCCCATGCAAGCCGCAACCGCAACCGCACCCAGCATCGAAGGCGCCGCCGCGCGCCTCGCCGATCTCTATAAAGCCAAGGGCGACCTCGAAGTCTACTTCATCCGCCAGATCGCCGCCGCGCAGATCACCGTCGAATCTCTCAATCGCGCTATCCACGCCCTCGGTGCCGCGGCCGAGCCCGACTACGTCCGCATCGACCGCCTCTCTCGCGCCAAGGCACGCGAACAGCGCCAGGAAATCTACGCTCTCAAGGAATTCAAAGCCCTCCAGGACCGCCGAAATATCCTCGAACGCTTCCCCGATCAAACCAAGGACTGCGCGCCCTTAGCCGACCACACGCCATTCGTTGGCGAGCTCCCACTCATCAAACCAATCCCCGCGATTCTTCGCGGCCGCCTCCGTGGCCCGCTCGACCACACGCCCATGCGCTTCAACGAACCCGATCTTTCCAAACTCGCTAAGGGTATCCCCGACATCAAACGCCTGGTGCCCGACCCCAATTTCGCCAAGTGAAGCTCGGCGTCCCCCAAAAACATTTCGCTATCGGCGTCCATCCGCGTCCATCGGCGGCTAATATTGCTGCCGCCCTCGCGGCCGCATGGCCTCCCCCGTCGATCACACGCCCCGCACGACCAGCCAGCCCGACCCCCGAAAACTGGCCAAGGGAATCCCTGATATCCGCCGCCTCGTACCCGACCCCAATTCGCCAAGTGAAGCCCGGCGTCCCAAAAAACATTTCGCTATCCGCGTCCATCGGCGGCTAAATTTCTTTGTCCGCCCAGTCAGCGTACGCCCCACAAATAACGCCAGCGCGTCGCGCGTCTGTAGGCCGCGTACTCGTCTCCAAACCGCTGCGCGAGCTCCGTCTCCTCCGCCGCGATTCGCAGCTCGGTGCCCGCCAAATAAAGGGCCGCTGCCACGGCGAGCTTCCATGTCCCGGACGCCAGTAGACCCGTGGCTACCACCAGCGCGAAAAACGCCAGATACATCGGGTGCCGCAACGCTTCATATGCCCCGCCAGTCGCCAATCGCCGCGCCCCGTCTCCGCGCGGCGTCGACCGCACCGCCCACCAATACATGGCGGCGCCAAACGGAGCCAGCGCCAACGCTCCCAGCAATTCCACCACTCCCGGCCGCAGCGGCCCATCGCTCAACGTCAACGTAATCGGCAATGCCGCCACCACTTGCAGCATCGTTCCCAGCGCCGCGGCCGGCGACATCGCCGCTCCCTCCTCGACCTGTCTCCGCCGCGGAATCGCGCCGGCTATCGCGCCCACCGCCACGGCGAGCCATGAGCCCAAATACACCAAAAACGTAATTATCCGGAAATGTTCGAGGGACATTCGGAGAATCCCACATTATCGATCAGCCGCACGCCCCCCAACCACGCCGCCACGGCCACGCGCACCGGCCCCGCCACTTGATCCACGGGCTGCATGCTCGCCGCATCGACGACATCGAGATATTCCACTCGCGCCAACGCCTCGCGTCCAATCACCGCGAGCGCCGCTTCCTTCACTCGCCCCGCCTCGCGTTCGCCGCTCTTCAATCTCTCGAGAGCCTCGCGCAATCCCGCGTACAGCGCCGGCGCCGCCCGGCGTTCCGCCTCGCCCAACCGCGCATTCCGCGAGCTCATCGCCAGACCGTCGTGTTCCCGCACGGTCGCCACCGGAACAATCTCCACCGCCATGTTCAAATCGGAGACCATCCTCTGAATTACGGCCAACTGCTGCGCGTCCTTCTCGCCGAAGTAGGCCCGGTCGGCCTCCACCGCGTGAAATAACTTGCAAACTACAGTGGCGACGCCGCGAAAATGCCCGGGCCGGAACGGCCCGCACAAATGCTCGGCCACTTTGCCCGGCTCGACATACGTGTCCAACGGCCGTGGATACATCTCTTCGTGCGCCGGAGCGAACACGATTGCCGCTCCCACACGGTTGCACGTAGCCACATCCTGGCCGAGCTCCCGCGGGTAACGCTCGAAGTCCTCGCGCTGGTTGAACTGAATCGGATTCACGAAGATGCTCACCACCGTTACATCGCACTCGGCCACGCTTCTCGCGATCAGCGCCTCGTGGCCCACATGAAGCGCTCCCATGGTCGGCACCAGGCCCACTCGCTTCCCCTCGCCGCGTTCCTTTCCAACGGCCTCGCGCACCCCCGCGACAGTCTCAATCACCCTCACCCACGCACCTCGGCCGCATACGCTTTTACCGCTTCCACAGCCATCTCGCCCAGCCGCGCGTACTGCTTCACAAATGGCGGCGCCTCTTGGGTCAACCCCAACAGGTCGTAGCAAACCAACACCTGTCCATCGCAACTCACACCCGCGCCAATCCCAATCGTCGGCGCCGCCAGCGCCTTCGTGATTCGAGCCGACAACTCATCCGGGATCGACTCCAACACCACCGCAAACACACCCGCGTCCTCCAGGCGCCGCGCATCGTCGAAAATCCGCTCCTTCTCCCCATCCGTCTTGCCCTGCGCGCGAAACCCGCCAAGCAGCTTCACCGATTGCGGCGTCAACCCCACATGCCCCATCACCGGAATCCCGCATGCCGTCATCCGCCGCACAGCCTCTTCCGCGCTCGCTCCGCCTTCAAGCTTCACCGCGTCCGCCCCGCCGTCCTTCATGAGGCGCACGGCGTTTCGCACCGCGTCGTCGGCGCCCGTCTGGTAGGAACCGAACGGCATATCGGCCACCACCAGCGCCCGCTCCGTCCCCCGCACCACCGCGCGCGTGTGATGAATCATCGTCTCCATCGTCACCGGCAGCGTCGTCTCCTGGCCCTCCACCACCATGCCCAGCGAATCGCCGACCAGCAGCACATCCACGCCCGCGCATTCGAACAACTTCGCGAACGTGGCGTCATACGCCGTCAGCATCACGATCTTTTCGCCTTTCCGCTTCATGGCGGAGAGTTGAGGTACGCGCACGCGGCGCATCGGAGCAGGCATCTTTCCATTCTAGGGCGCGCGCCGGGATGGTCCCGGCGCGTTACTCTAGGTTCTTGCCCAGCCGCCCAATAATTACCGCAAGTGACGTCCCCCATGCGGGTACGCTTCGGATCGCGATTGGCTCCATCGTCACGCCCGCCGCTCGTGAGTTGGCCGTCGCCCGCGGTGTCACGATCAAGGAAGTCCCCGCCAACGAGGTCACCCAACTCGCTCCTCCTGAACTCACTGTCGCGCTGGGATCTGACCACGGCGGATTTGGCATGAAGCGGGCGTTACTCCCGATCTTCGCCGAGGTCGGGTTGACCGTTCGAGACGTCGGTGTCTACGAGGAAATGCCAGCCGACTACCCCGACATTGCCGTAGCCGTGGCCATGCTCGTGCATGAGGGCGCGGCAACGCGCGGCGTGCTCATCGACGGCGCTGGAATTGGCTCCGCGATGGCCGCCAACAAGGTTCCCGGAGTGCGCGCGGCCCTATGTTATGATGTGGCATCAGCGCGCAATAGCCGCGAGCACAACGACGCCAATGTGCTCACGTTGGGTGGCCGGTTGCTCACTTTCACGCAAGCCGAAAACGTACTCCGCACCTGGTTGGCGACTGCCTTCGGCGGAGGCCGTCACGCCGCCCGCGTGGAAAAGATCATGGCCATCGAGCAGCGGTTCCGGCGCGCCGCTACTGAATGACGCCTTCCGAACTCGAACAACTCGTTGCTCAGATCGGAGACGAACTCCTCGCCCGTATGGGCCGCCCGCGCCCGCTCACCGGTGAAGGACACAACATCGACGATCTCGTCTGCCCCGGATGCACTCAGCGGTGCCCGCAAACCTGCGCTAAGAAAACCGCGAATGTCATCGCCGCGGGTGCCGATCGTGTCTCTGCCTCACAGACTCTCACGCGCGTCGATTCCTCTATCGCCCAGCTCATCGATCACACCATCCTCAAGCCCGACGCCACCCGCGCCGACATCGAGAAGGTCTGCGCCGAAGCGCGCAAATATTCCTTCGCTAGCGTCTGCGTGAACGCCTACTGGGTTCCGCTCGTTGCCAAACTGCTCGCCGGTTCTCCCGTGAAGGTCTGCACCGTCGTCGGGTTCCCGCTCGGCGCGACCACGACCGCCACCAAGGTTCACGAAACCGAAGAGGCAATGCGATGCGGCGCTCAGGAGATCGATATGGTGCTCAACGTTGGCGCGCTCAAAACCGGCGACCATGAACGCGTGAAACAGGACATTCATGCTGTCGCTGAATGTGCGCACGCCGGCGGCGCAATCCTAAAGGTGATTCTCGAAACTTGCCTGCTCGACGATAACCAGAAAGCTGTTGCCTGCACGCTTGCCAAGCTCGCTGGCGCGGACTTCGTGAAGACATCCACGGGATTCTCCACCTCCGGCGCGACCGCCCACGACGTCGCGCTCATGCGCTCCATTGTTGGTCCTGATATCGGCGTGAAGGCGAGTGGCGGCATCCGCACGCGTGAGGACCTCGATACGATGGCCGCGGCCGGAGCTTCCCGCATCGGCGCCAGCGCTAGCGTCAAGATTGTCGAAGGCGCTGCTACACAACCCGCGGTAGGCGCATACTGATGGCCGCCTCCCGGAAACGCGAAGCGCGGTTTCGCGACCGCGCCGAACTGCTCGACTTCCTACTTGAAGTGACCGCCGTCACTGGTTCCACCATCGACCTGGATGACCTGCTGCACAACCTCACGCAGATCATCCGCCGTGTCGTTCCCGCCGACCTGTTCGCCATCCTCCTCTATAGCGATGTCCGCCGCGGACTCCGCATTCGCCACGCCGTCGGTCACCGCGAAGACGTTGTGCGCAACCTCATCGTTCCGCTGGACGAGGGCATTACCGGTGTCGCCGCCTCGGCCCGCATGCCGCTACTCGTCAATGACGTTCGGACCAATCCTCACTACCTCCACGTGGTCGACGCGGTCCGCAGCGAGTTGGCCGTGCCCATGGTCGCCCGCGGCCGCCTCGTCGGTGTCATCGACTTACAATCCACCCGCCTCAACGCCTACACGCCTGAGGACTCCGCGCTCGTCCAACTGGTCGCTTCGCGCGTCGCCAGCTCGATTCTCAATGCGCGTTTGTTCCGTCAAATCGAACGCCAGAACCGCACGCTCCGAACGCTCACCAAACTCTCGCAGCAGCTCAGCTCCATCCTCGAACTGGACGAGCTTCTCAACGCCATCGCCACCTCCGTCCGCGCCCTCATCAGCTTCGATGCCTTTGGAATCTTCCTGCTCGATTCCGAGCGCAATGTGCTGCGCCACAAGTTCAGCCTGCGCTACGACGAGCGCATCAACCTCGACAACATTCCGGTCGGCTCCGGCATCACCGGCAATACAGCCAAGGAACGTCAGATCATCCGCGTGGAAGACACGCAGGCCGACCCACGCTACATCGAAGTCACCCGCGGCATTCGCAGCGAAATTGCCGTGCCGCTCCTGCACAAGGACAAGCTTGTCGGTGTGATGGATTTGGAAAGCGAGCGCGTCGGCTTCTTCACGCCCGAGCACGAGCAGACGCTCACTCTCCTCGCGCCGCTGATCGCTCAATCGCTCGTCAACGCCAACCTCTATGACGAAATCGCCACTGCCAACGAGCGCATGGAATACGATCTCGCCGCTGCCCGCGAGGCCCAGTCACTACTGCTGCCGACCGAAGCGCCACAGATTCCCGGCCTTGATATCGCCGTCCTCGCCCGTCCCGCGCACGAGATCACCGGCGACGTGTACGACTTTGTGGAACACGGCGAGGAGTACTCAGCCATCTTGTTTGGCGACGTGAGCGGCAAGAGCGCCGCTGCGGCTCTCTACGGCGCAATGGTCAGCGGACTGTTCCGCACCATCGCCCCGCGCCGCCGCTCTCCCGCCCAACTGATGCAAACCCTGAACCGCGTACTGTTGGAACGCCAGGTGGGCGGTCGCTATCTCACCTTGCTCGTGATGCTGTGGGAGCCCTCCACCGGCGTTTTTACGCTCTCCAATGCCGGCAACACGCCGCCGCTGGTTGTGCGGGGCGGGGAAGTCATCATGCCCCATCTCGAGGGCGTTCCGCTAGGTCTGCTGGGCGGAACACAATACGACGAGTCTACGTTTCAAACAAAACCAGGCGATCTCATCGTCCTCTATTCCGATGGCATCCAGGACCAGACCAGCCCCACCGAACAGGAATACGGTATTTTGCACCTCGGGCCGCTTCTCAAACGCCTCTGTAAGCGCTCGGTCCAGGAAATCGCCGACGGCATCCTGGCCGATGTCGACCGCTTCCGCCAGGATCTGCCCATTGCCGACGATCAGACTCTCGTCATCATGAAGGTAAAGGAACTCCCGTCCGCATGAGCGCTCATGATTATTTGGGCGAAGGCTTTTCCTATCGCCAGGATGTTCTGTTCTGCGAAGACGTTGAGCTCTCTCGCGTCGCCGCCTCGGCTGGCACGCCGTGCTTTGTTTACTCCAGCCACGGCATCCTTTCGCGCTTCCGCGCCTACGACGAAGCCTTCGGCGATACGCCCCATCAGGTTTGCTATGCCGTCAAGGCGAACTCCAATCTCTCCATTCTGCGCCTGCTCGCTCAAGCCGGTTCGTCGTTCGACATCGTAAGCGGTGGCGAGTTATTCCGTGTCCTCAAGGCCGGCGGCGACCCCGCAAAGGTCGTCTTCAGCGGCGTTGGCAAGATCGCCTCGGAAATCGAGTACGCGCTGGAATCGGGTATCGGTTGCTTCAATTGCGAATCGGAAACCGAACTCGCCTTGATCGATGCCGTAGCCTCGCGCGCGGGCAAGAAGGCCCGTTGCGCCGTTCGCGTCAACCCCGACATCGATCCCAAGACCCACCCTTATATTTCAACCGGGCTTAAGGACAACAAGTTCGGCATCGATATCAACGAGGTCGAAGACGTCTACCGCCGGGCACTTGGCCTGCGTAACGTCTTGATGGTCGGTGTCTCCTGCCACATCGGGTCCCAGATGCTGGATGCCGCACCCATCGGCGAAGCCGTCGCCCGTATGATCGGCCTCACCACAAACCTCCGCGTCCTCGGCGCCCCGATTGAACATCTGGACCTCGGCGGCGGCATCGGCATACCCTACCGCGACGCTGATCGCATGCCGTCCATCAGCGCCACCATCGAAGACATCTGCCAGCGCGCCTCCGCTCTCGGTCTCGAACTTCACGTCGAGCCCGGCCGCTCCATCACCGGTTCGGCTGGTGTCATGCTCACCCGCGTCCTGAACCGCAAGAAAACGGAATCGAAAGAATTTGTTGTAATCGACGCGGCCATGAACGATCTCCTCCGGCCCACTCTCTACCAGGCCCACCACGAGATCATCCCGCTGCGCCGCATTCCCGCCATGGGCTACGTGGATGCCGACATCGTCGGTCCCGTTTGCGAATCCGGCGACTACATCGCGAAGAACCGCCGCATCGCAAACGTGATGCCCGGCGACACGCTCGCCGTTTGCACCGCCGGGGCTTATGGATTTGTCATGAGCTCCAACTACAACTCGCGTCCCCGCGCCGCGGAAATCCTCGTTGAAGGTTCGACCTTCCGCACCATCCGCGCTCGCGAAACACTCGACGACCTCATTCGTGGCGAGTAGGCATCAAGCCACGCTGCGGTCACTCACAATTGCCGCCGCATCGCCCCACTGCATGACCTTTCCCGGCACGGCCCACGCCGTCTGTACGTAAGCCAATGCGGCTACTTTACCCAGCGCCGGCGAAAACGCCGCCGATGTAACCCTCCCAGTCACCGCATCACCGCCGCGTAGTTCCGCCCCCGCCTCCGGGACGGCCGTGCCTTCAATCAAAACCTGCGTCAGATACTTGTGCGGGTTCGCCCGCGCCCGCACGCGTTCGACGATTTCCTGGCCCAAATAACAGCCTTTGGAGAAACTCACGGCGTGCATCATCTTCGTCTCCTGCACGAGATGGGCTTCGGTGATGTCGACGCCATAGCGCGGCCGTGCATTCTCCAATCGCACAACGTTTACGGCTTCGGCATCGGCCTCCACGACGCCAGCCTCTTGTAGCTTCGCAAGGTACTCTTCCCGGCGCGCAGCGTCCAGATATACGCGCCCGCCTCCCGAACCTGTCACGGTAATTCCTTCGATCGCCTCTGCCTCAGGCACACCGGGTCCTTCCAGCCCGATGACGGCATAGTGGTCGCTCACGTCTTCCAGGTTCACGTCATCGGCAATGATGTACTTGTCCAGATGCTCAAGCACGAACGCGCGCCGCTCCGGCTCGACATCCAGTAAGATCTCCTCCTCCCTGCACAGCACGTGCGCATCCGCGAGAATCCGCCCTTGCGCGCTAAGAAAGAACGTGTAGCACCAATCGCCCGGCTTCAACTGCTGGATATGATTCGTCGTCATTGCATGCAGCAGCCGCGCGCGATCTTCGCCCGTCATGCCGATCAGCCCGCGCCCGCGCAAATCGATCCACGCCGCGCGTTCCCGCAGCGCTTCGTAGCCAGTCATTGTGCTCAACTCATCCACCGTAGCCATGCCGAAATCACGATTACCACCAGCCCGCTCCACATAGCGCCTCCTAATAGGCGCGCACGCTTTTCCACCGTCGTGGTCTCCTTCGCCGCTACCGCGCTTGCGGCCAGCACGTGCAGCGCCAAGAGAAACTTGATGCCAAACCACATGTGATAACCGGGCGGTGGATTTTCCTTCGTCATGAGATTCCACAACCCCGCCAGCACGAGCCCCAGGCCCGACCACAGCACGACGCCGCGCCATTTGCGCGCCATTTCATTGGTCATTGGGCCGGCCACGCACTTCAACGCAATTATGCCGCCCACCAACGTCACTGCCGAAGCGATGTGAACGAAGCGCGCCACGACCTTCACCAGAAGAGGAATATCCATCCCTCCATTATGGATGCTCACCGTAGGCGCCTCGATACAATCGAGAGAAGTGATCCACGAAATTCTCCCCACTGGCGCCCTGCAGTGCAACTGCTCCGTCTTCGGCGACGAGAACACGCGGGAGGCCATCGTCATCGACCCCGGCGATGGCACCGACCTCGTCCGACTCCAACAAGTCCTCGACGCTCATGCGCTCAAGGTGAAGGCCATCATCATCACGCATGCCCACATCGACCACATCGGCGCCGCCGCCAAACTAAAGGCCTCCACCGGCGCGCCTGTCTACATGAACTCAAACGATAAGACGCTCTACGACCACATCGATATGCAGGCCCAGTGGCTCAATATGCGCGTTCCCGCGCAGACCGAAATCGATGTGGATGCCCGTGACGGGTCTACACTCACCTGTGGCGCCACCGAGCTCACTTTGATCCACACGCCGGGCCACACCCAGGGCAGTCTCTGCGTCCTCGTCCCCTCCGAGCAACTCCTGATCGCCGGCGACACCCTCTTCCGCGACTCTGTCGGCCGCACCGACCTGCCCGGCGGTGATCACCGCATGCTGCTTGGCTCTATCAAGGACAAGCTCCTCACGCTCCCCGCTGAGACCCGCGTTATCCCCGGCCACGGCGACGAAACCACCATCGGCCGCGAATGCGAGCACAACCCGTTCCTACAAGGACTCTGATCCCCCCTGTCGCTCCCGCTTGATCTCGGCCATCACCTCGATCGTCAGCTCCTTCGCGCCTTCGATCAATTGCGTGATGATCTGCACGTCCATCGCCGGCTTGCCCGCCTGCCTCGCGCTTTGGCAGTACACTCCATGCTGGCCGACCAGCACCAGCGCATCGGTCAGCAGGTCCATCGTCATCGCCAGGCGTCCGCGCGTCACTCCCATCTGAAATTCATAGCTTTCTAACTCCGACTGCCGCTCGCGAAGAATGGGATGTGCCATAGGCTACTGCTTGATGATTCCGCGCTTGGTCAGGAACTCGAATATCCGCACCTGCAACTCCTTCATCTTCTCCGGCGGAAATCCGTGCCGCCCATCGGTCACTGTGATCAACTCCGCGTCGTTGCCCGCGTCACGCAGCGCCTTGGTGATCTTTGTTCCGTGTTCGTATGGCACGGTCTGGTCCTTATCGCCGTGCAGCGTCAACACGGGTGGCAGGCCGCGACGCACGTAGGTCTTGGGCGACACGCGGTCCGCCAGCGCAAAACGGCCCTCCTGTTCTGGAACCCACGTTACTGCGTAGGTCCTCATGTTTGGCCCCTGCAGTTGGTCGCCCACATCGGTAATCCCGTAGAAGTTGATCACCGCGGCCATGTTCGCCGGCTTGCCCAGCTTCGCTTTCTTCGGCGTCATGCCCACCATCAGCGCCAGGTGCCCGCCCGCGGAGCCGCCCGTCACCGCTACTCGCCCGCCGTCCACGTTGTATTGCTTGTAGTGTTCGCGGAACCAATCGGCCGCCTTCAAGACATCCTCCACCGCCGCCGGCGCCTTCGCCGCTTTTGCTAGCCGGTACTCCACATTGACTGCCACGAACCCCTTCTCCACATACGGAAGTACCCAACGCTCCACCATCGATTCCTTCGTTCCGCCTGTCCATCCGCCGCCGTGAATCACCAGTATCCCGGGATATTTCGGCTTTCCCGTTGCGCTCCAACCCGCGGGCTTGAATACATCGACCTTCGTCTCGGGATGCTGATCGTAGGAAATGTTCGGCTCCAGCGTCACCCCGTCGGGCAACTTGGGGCTGGGCGGCGGCGCCTGCTGTGCCGCCAGAACTCCCACACTCAAGAGAATCGCAACGACCGCTGTGCGCATAATGAGAGCATACATGACACGATTCGCCGTTTTCGCCGCCGCGGCCGTACTCCCCGCGCTTCTGCTCGCCGATGAACCCCTGAAGATCCACCGCGCCAAATCGGACTTCGCCCTCACCGTCGACCCTTCCGCCTCCGCCTGGAAGGACGCGCCACCCGTGCACGCCTCCGTCGATCCGATGGGAAAGGATCAAGCCGCCAACGCCTTTGACTTCCGTATGCTGTGGACGCCCGCCTACCTCTACATCCACTTCACATGCCCATACGACGCGCTCACGCTGAAGTCCGACCCCGACACCAAAAATGAAACCAACCAGCTCTGGAATTGGGATGTGACCGAAGTCTTCGTCGGCGCCGACTATAATGCCATCCATCAATACCGCGAATACCAGGTTTCGCCGCAAGGCGAGTGGGTCGACCTCGACATTGATCGAAGGAACCCGAAGGGCACGGCCGGCGTCAAGTGGAATTCCGGCTTCGAGGTTGCCGCCAAAATCGATTCGGCCAAGAAGATCTGGTATGGGGCAATGAAGATTCCCGCCTCTTCGATCCTCAATGGCGTGCCCTCAGCGCCCGCGCAGAATCAGGAAGGCCTCAAGCTCCGCCTTAACGTCTACCGTCTCGCGGGCAAGGGGCCCGTGAATGGCGTTGGCCCGTCGCGCAGCATTGTTTGGAAGCCCCTCGGCAGCCCCAGCCACCACACTCCCGAGAAGTTTGGTGAAGCCGTTCTGGTCAAATAATCTCTATGGCCACGCGCGCTCTGCGCATCTCACACGTTGGGCTTCGAGGCGTCGTCGGTAACGGCCTCACGGCCACTCACATTCTCGATTTTGCCTCGGCGTTTGGCACGTTTCTCGACATCCCGGTGTCGAACTCGCCCGTGGTTATCGGCCGCGATCCGCGGCTCTCCGGTCTCATGTTGCGCGAAGGCGTCGTCAGTGCCTTACTCGCTACCGGCCACAATGTGCTCGACCTCGGCGTCGTTTCCACGCCCGTCATCCAACACACTATCCACCGTTTGGGCTCGCCCGGCGGCATCTCCATCGGTGCGTCGCACAACGAAGCCTCGTGGAATGCACTCAAGTTTCTCGGCCGTGACGCGGCTTACCTCTCCACGGCCCAGGCCACGGAATTGCTCGACATCTACCACCTGCGCAAATTCCGTTTCGCGCCGTTCAATCAGCTTGGCGCCCTCGCTACGGACTCGACTTCCATCGATTTTTATCTCGCCGACCTCTCTGCCGCTTTCGACTTCGAGCGTCTGCGCCGTTTTCGCGTCGTCGTCGATTGCTGCAACGGAACCAGCTCGCTGTTGCTGCAACGTTTGAACGAGCGCTACGGCTTCTCATTTATCCTCATCAATGCCGCCACCGACGGCCGCCAGTTTGCTCACTCGCCCGCCACCAACGCCCGCACGGTCGCTTTGCAATTAGCGCCGCTCATCGATCCTTTGAAGGCCGACGCGGGTTTCCTCTTCGATGTCGATTCGGACCGCGTCGCATTGGCGACAGACCTTGGCGAATCCGTCAGCGAAGAACTTGTCTTCCCTCTCATCGCCGACCATTGCCTGCCTCAATCCGACGGCCGCGTTGTCATTACCAACCTCTCCACCACCGCGCTCATCGAGGAGATCGCCCTGCGCCATGGAGGCCGCGTCCTTCGCGCCCCCGTTGGCCGCCAGGCCGCGATCGACGCTCTCAGCGCCTTCCGCCCCGGCCAGGTAGCCCTTGCAGGCGAAGGCACCGGCGCCATCATGTTTGCCCGTTTTCCCTATATCTACGACGGCATCGTCAGCATGTTCACGATTCTCGAATTGCTTGCGGCCCGCGCTCAACCTCTCTCAGCCATCCTTGCCTCGTTCCCGCGATACTGCATGCTCAAAGGCGAAGTTCCGCTCACGACCACCCGCATCCCCGAACTCCTGATGAGTCTCCAGGAGGATTTCGCCGGTGGCGCCGCCGACATGTCCGATGGCTTGCGCATCGACTGGCCGCAGTCGCCGGATCAACCGCAGCGCTGGTTCCATGTCCGTGTTGCGCAAACCGAACCCATCGTGCGCGTCATCTGCGAACAGCGCGGCACCCCGCCCCACGAATTGTTCGACTCTCTGATGGATCACGTCAGGAGCTTCTCATGAGCGTGCGCGAGCACAAGCTCAAGGTGGGCGTCTCCGGCGTGCGCGGCGTCGTTGGTGAATTCCTTACGCCCGCGCTCACCACCGCGCTGGCCCAAGCCTTCGGCACCTACGTCGGCGAAGGCCGCGTCGTCGTCGGCCGCGACACACGCCCTTCGGGCGAGATGATTCTCCATGCCGTCCGTTGTGGCCTCCTCGCTGCCGGCTGTGACGTAATCGACACTGGCATTCTGCCCACGCCCACCATTCAGGTCTACGTCGCCGCGACGAAGGCGCAAGGCGGGATCGCGATTACGGCTTCGCACAATCCGCCGGAGTACAACGCGCTCAAATTCTTCAATGGCCAAGGCCTTTTCTGCAACGCCTATGAGCGTGGCGAACTCATCGACCTGTGGCACCAAAGCAATTTTCATCATGCCCTCAATGCCGATATGCGGGGGGTCTCCACCGAACTCGCCGCTCCAAAAAAAATCCACTTCGAGCGCGTTCTCTCGCATGTGGATGTGGAACGCATCCGCCGCCGCCGTTTTCGTGTCGCCCTTGATGCGGTGAACGGTGCGGGCTCGCTTCTGTCTGTCGAATTCCTGCGGGACTACCTCAACTGCGAGCTCCACGCCATCTCTGTCGACCCAACGAAACCCTTCCCGCGCGTCGCCGAACCCAGGCCCGACACACTTGGCGACCTTGCCGCTCTGGTGCGCGACACCCATTCCGACATCGGATTTGCGCAGGATCCCGATGGAGACCGCCTGGCGGTGTGCGACGAGACCGGCCGCGTGCTCGACAACGACGACGTGCTCGCGCTGGCAATCGACGCCTGTCTCGCCCGGCTTCCTGGAGACGTCGTCGTCAATCTCACCACATCGTCCGTCGTCGACGACATCGCCTCCCGCCATGGCCGCCGTGTCTTCCGCACACCGGTGGGCGAGGCCAACGTCGTCGAACGCATGCAGCGGGCCAAGGCTGTTATCGGAGGCGAAGGCTCTAACGGTGGGATTATCTTTCCCGCCGTCCAGTATTGCCGCGACTCGTACAACGGTATGGCCTTCCTGCTCGACTTGATGGCTGTCTCAGGCGAACCATTCACGGCACTCGCCGCGCGCCTACCGCGCTACGTTCGCAAGTCCGGTAGCGTTGCCTATCAGCACGGCCGCCTTGCCTCCCTCATGCAAGCCGTTGAAGACGCCTTCACAGCTCCGCAAGTGGACCGGACCGATGGCCTGAAGCTCATGTGGCCCGGGCGTTGGATTCACGTCCGCAGTTCCAATACCGAGCCAATTCTCCGTTTCTCCGTCGAATCCCAGTCCGAACAGGAAGCACAGGAAATGTTTCTACGCGTTCAGGAACTCGCGTCGTGATTCTGGAACGGCCGCCTCGCGTGGCGATAGCCGTTCGTCAGGGCTTCACAACGTCTTCCTTTGGCGGCTCCACCGGCTTGTCCGCGCCTCCCTCGGTGCGGAAGCCCTCTTCGCCATCCATCAGGTATCCCAGGTCCTCGCGCACAACCCGGCGTTGCGCATCGGGGTTGCTCCGCAAGTCTTCGTTCTCTTTGCGTAGCTCTTCATTCTGCAATTCAATGGTGCGATTGCGCTCTTCCAATTCGCGAATCTGTTTCCGTTTGGCCATGAGAGCGGGAATTCCGTTCTCACCCGCCAAATGTACCGCCGCGAATCCGCCTACCAGCAGGATCGCTACCGCATACCCAAAACGCCTTAAATGATCGATCATGCTTCCTTCGTCCCACACACGGCGTTCCTCCAGGTGAACCCGTGCCACTTCTTTCGTTTATAATCCGAAATTGAAAAAAGCGCCAGAGGAAATTTCGCTCAAACCGTTCATGACAGATAAGATCGTAGTCCTCTCCACCTGCTCGTCGGTTGATGAGGCCCGCAAGATCGCCCGCCACCTGCTCGATCTGCGCCTCGCCGCCTGTGTCCAACTTCTCCCCACCGTCCAAAGCCTCTACCACTGGCAGGGCGCCGTTGAGGAGTCCGCCGAAACCCTGCTTTTCATCAAGTCCTCTCGCCCCCTGTTTGATCGCGTGCGTGCCGAAGTCGCTCGCCTCCATTCTTACTCTACCCCCGAAATCGTTGCCCTCCCGGTCATCGACGGAGCTCCCGATTACCTCAACTGGCTCGACCGCGAGCTCACCTCCTGATCCTCGGATGCGCTACCCTTTTTTCATGCGGATCTTCGTCGCCGTTTTCTGTGCCGCCGTTTCCCTGTGCGCTGCGGACAAACCTCAGTTCACCAAAGACGGCGAGCTTGTTCGGCCCACCAACTACCGCGAATGGATCTTCCTTTCCTCGGGCCTCGGCATGACCTACGGACCTAATGCCCCCGCCCCCGGCGCAGCGCTCCGCTTCGATAACGTCTTCGTCAATCCCCACGCCTATCGCGAGTTCCTCAAAACCGGAACTTGGCCCGATGGCACCCTCATGCTGCTCGAAATCCGCGCCTCGCAATCCAAGGGCTCGATCAACCAGCATGGCCAATTTCAGACCGGCGCCGTCGCCCTCGAGGCTCATGTGAAGGATTCCCGCCGCTTCCCCAAAACCAACGGCTGGGCCTTTGCCGGCTTCGAAGAGAAGGGTGGGCAGTTCGCCGCCAGCGGCAAGATCATTCCGCCCGGCAACCGCTGCGAAGAGTGCCACTCTAAACAAGGCGCGGTCGATTCCACATTCGTCCAGTTTTATCCCGACCTCATCCCCGTTGCCCAAAAACACGGCACGTGGAAAGCCGCTCCGGCCAACCCCACCGGCAACTAGCTGAGCAGCCTCAGAATGAGTTCGCCGATTTTAAGGAAGTCGTCGTATCCGGACGGCTTCTGAAAATAGGCAGTCGCCCCAAGTACCGCGCTTTGCGACTGATCGACGGGCGCCGCCGACGAGGTCATTACAATCACCGGAACCTTCGCGCAACTCTTGCTTACCCGAATCTGCTGCAGCACGTCGAACCCGTCCGTTCTCGGCAGATTGATGTCGAGAAGCACCAGGTCGGGAACCCAGGCGCCATCCTCGGAATCCATGCGTTTGATCAAGTCGATGGCGTGTTCGCCATCGTCAATAACGTTCAGGTCGGCATCAAGGCCGTGCGCGGCAATTGCTTCCTTCACAAGAAACACGTCGGTTGGGTTGTCTTCGACTAGAAGCAGCGAGAAACGCCCCCGCGTCGCCCCCCGCTTATGCGGGGATAGTGAAGAGGAAGTTGGAGCCTTGACCTGGCTCGGACTCGACCCAGATCCGTCCACGGTATCGCTCGACGATTCGTTGGCAGATGGCAAGTCCCATTCCGCTGCCTGAGTATTTGGTTTTCGTGTGTAGGCGTTTGAAGATTCCAAAAATCGTCTCCCTATACTCGGCGGGCACGCCAATTCCGTTATCCCGAACGCTGAACTGCCAGAATCTAGTTGTCCTTGTGGACGAAATATGGATGCTCAATGGAGTTGATTCGTTACGATACTTGATGGCGTTACCCACCAGATTCTGAAACACTTGTGCCAGATGACTCTCGCGAATCCTGACGTCGGGCATTTCGTCTATGGTAATCTGGGCGCCGCTTTCTCGAATCGCCCCGGCCAGACTGTCCAGTGCCGCCTCCAAAGGTGACAATGCGTTAATCGGATCGGGCTGTTCGTCGTCTGGAATGCTCGACGCGTGGGCATACGAAATCAGATCGCCCAGCAACTCCTCCATACGCTTCGTGCTCGACCGGATGGTGGACAGAAACTCCGTGCCTCTCCCGTCGAGCAACTGTCCGTAATGTTTGTCCAGGAGTTCGCTGTAGATGCCAATGCTTCTGATTGGCTCCTTTAAATCGTGACTGGCGGAATGAGCGAACTGTTCCAAGTCCGCATTAGCCCGAAGCAACGCCTCTTGGCGGCTGCGGATCTCGTACTGCCGCATCCGGGCGCGCAACGCCGAGCGCACCGAGCTCTCCACGGTTTCCGGACGGACAGGCCGTTCGAGCAAAGTGAAGTTTCCCAGCGTTTCCAACTCATGTGCTCGAGAGCGGCTGCCGTGCGTAGGCCGGCCACTGGCAGTCAGAATGATAAACGGCGGGTCGGACCATTGTGGCTGCCCGTCCAGCCAATCGCGCAAAGACCGGATCTGGTCCACAGTGATCGCCTCGTCGGCGACGATCGCGGCCCCCGCTCCCTCGCTCAGCGTCTCAAGAAGCTCCCTAGCATCGCTACAAATCTTGGTATCGATCTTCAGGGCGTCTAGAGTGCTTGCAAGTAGCGCCGCATCTCGCCCCACAGGCGCGAGGATGAGGACCCGCATTTCCGTGGCGCTGCGGCGGAACATCTATTTTTTGTCGTCCCGGTCCAGCAGCCGCGCATCGTCGCCGCTGAAACGGGGAACCCCGGTAAGTACGCCCTGGAATTCTCGCAACACCTCGCCAACTCGCGCTCCGGTCGAGCCGATCCTCATTTCACGAAGAGTCCGCTCGTGAGCGCCGCGCCGTTTTTTCACGACGGAAATTGCCTGGCGTACCACCCCGGCCGACTCAAAGAAGCGCAAAAGAATGACCGTGTCCGCCAGGAAACTTATGTCAATAGGCGTTTCCATCGCGCTGCCCATCATGCCGTGTTGCGCAATCGTGAGGAGCGTCACGACTCCCTTCTGGCCCAAATAAGAAAGCAACTCGTGCATGTGGATCAGCAGGAAGCGTTCGCTGGGCATGCCGTTTAGATAGCCATTGAGGCTATCTATAACGACGAAACGCGCGGCACGTTTTTCCACCATCAGGCGAACATGATTAGCAAACTCTCCTGGAGACAGTTCACCGATATCGACCTGGACGAGCTCGAATTGGCCCGACGCAATGTAGGGCGCGAAATCCATCCCGAAACCGTCTGAGCGGAATAAGAAGGTTTCGCGCCTTTCTTCGAATAAATAGCAAACTACCCGTTCGCCTCGTTCCAAAGCCGCCCGGAGGTACTGGGAGCACAATGTAGTCTTCCCACAACCTGCGGGTCCTAGTAGCAGCACGCTCGATCCACGGTCCAACCCGCCGCCCAACAAGCTATCGAGTTCCGCACTGCCGCTTTCAGCCGCCCCGTCTTGCACGGAGACGGACTGGCCACTCGCCATTAGCCGGGGGTATAGATCGACACCACCCGTCTTGATCACGAAGTCGTGCCGGCCGTCCTGGAAGCGAACTCCACGCAGCTTGACAATGTGGATTTGACGGCGCGTGCTCCCATATTCGCGCCCTTCACGCTCCATTCGGATCACGCCGTGAGCGATGCTCTGCAGCTGCTGCTCGCCTTGCAGCGTGGTGAGGTCGTCCAGGATGAGTACGGTGCAATTCCGGCCAGAAAAAAATTGCTTGAGCGCTAATATTTCACGCCGATAGCGGGCGCTGGTCTGCGACAGGATTTTCAGCTCGGAAACTGAATCGAGTGCCACCCGCTCCGGATTTAACTTTTCGACCTCAGCGCGTATGCGGCTAGTCGTCTCTCCCAGTTCCACGTCGGCGGGATGATAGACAGTGTAATTGGCCTCCTGCTCCAGTCGCCCTGAGACTGAGTTGAGTTCCAGGAGGTTAATGCCATCCAACGACCATCCGTGCGAGTTGGCTACGTCATCCAACTCTTCCAGAGTTTCCGACAAGGTCACGTAAAGGCCTTGCTGCCCCAGGCGAACGCCCTCTAACAGAAACTGCAGAGCGAGAGTCGTCTTCCCGCTGCCTGGATCGCCCTCCACTACGTAGAGCCGGTTAGCGGGAAGTCCCCCTCCCAACACTTCGTCGAGACCGGGAATTCCTGTGGTTTGCCTTACGGCCGGTGCCTTGCCTGTTTCAGAGTGCCTCTTCTGCATGGATATCTGGTCCCAGCCTCCAAGACACGCCAATCCTATCAGAACCCCGTGGCCGCTCGCCCCCGCTTCTGCTAGCCTGAGGCCCATGGCCGACAACCTACTCACCGTCAAGCGCGAGAACGTTCCCCTATGGAACAGCGGCAAGGGCGAGCTGTTACTGAACTTGGGCAAAATTAATCCGCTTCAACCGCTGCCTGCTGGCGCGAGCACTATTTTTGATGTTTCGGTCGGACTTACCGGCGCCGACCCAATCAAGTTCGGGTCCGTGGGCAATGTCTCGCTCGGCATTAGCGCGGGCGCGATGTCCAGCTTGGCGGCAATCCGCGACGGGCAAACAGGCGACCTCGGCAAGCTTGTCAAGGAACATGGCCTCGATAAATTTCTCGCCGCCAATCCCGGTCAGATGTTCCTCGCCCTCCGTATCGGCGCCAAGGCGGGCGCCAGCGCCTCCGGCAGCTTTCGATACAGCGTTCTCTCCGCGCAGGCAACCGTCAGCGCAGGCGGCGATGGCGGCTACCTCTGTATCGCGCCGGTTCCGGAGAAGGGTACCGTCACAAACAACGTTCTGGCCCTTTTCAAAGATCTGAAGCTTCCCTCCGACATTACCGAGCCCCTCAAGCCCGGCCAGGTCATGGCGCTCCAGTATGGCGGCTACTTGAAGTTCGGCGGCAGCATCTCGGCGGGCTACGAGCTTAAGGGCACGCAAGGCTTCTCTCTCGGTTCACTCGACCTCTCCGAAAAGTACAAGCTCTCCGCCTCCGGCAAACTCGGCCTGGATGCCAGTGTCGCCGGCAGCTTTCTCATCGAAGCCCGTGCTTCCTCGCGCCCGGAGTGGGTCCAAATAATCGTGCGCCGCCAGCGCCAGTCCAGCTTAAAAATCGCTGCAGACGCGACAGTCGGCTTCACAGGCGATCTCGGAGGACTCCCCGTCAATGGCCGCGACTTCCTCGGTGCGGCTCTGGGCGTCAACGTCAAGAACTGGTTCAACGTTCTCGACAAGGTTGGCGAGTTCAGCGATCTCAAGACGCTCGAGTCCAAGCTCGACGGCCTCGCCAACCAGTTCATCAAGGAGTACCTCGACAAAGCCTTCGGAGCGATCCCCAAGGACTTCACGAAGATCCTCGACCAGGTTCATCAGGTCGTCGAAAAGTACGAGAACCTCGACAACTACGCCATCAACTTATTCGACCGTTACTTCGACGAACTCGACATCCTTACACTTCAACTCAAGAAATTGCAGGCGCTCACCAGCCTCGACAACATTGTGGGCGAGGTCGACAACGAACTATGGAAGGTTCTTCGCACAATCACCAGCGGCGACCCACTCACGTTTCTCCTCAACCGCATTCCAGGACCCGGCGGCAAACCCATCCCCAGCCTCCCGGAACTCCAGCGCCGCGTCCAACAAACCCTCGACCTCATCCAAGGGGAGGCCCATAAGGAAATTCGCGACGTGATCAAGCTGGCCAAGGAGAACTTCCCACTCGACGGCTTCATTACCGAGCTCGCCAAAGTGGATACGATCGGCGAACTGCGCGCTCTCGCTGGAACCAAGGCTGGCAATTTTGCCGAACGCCTCATTGGCAAGGCCGTCGCCGAGCTCAAAAACAACGACGAAGCCAAGAAGGTGGTTGAGTCGATCAAGAAATTCATCGACGAAGAGAAGAAGTTCGAGCAGCGCTTCAACGACGTTCTCAAGATGGCTGCCAGGCAGCGTCTCAGCGCCTCGCTTCACGCCGAATATAGCCGTGCCAGCGAACGCGACGCCCTGCTCGACGTTGAAATCAACCTCTCTACTCCACGCGGTCTCGAACTCATGAAAGCTGCCGGCCGCGGCGACTTCCGCGATATTCTGGCCAGCGTTCAGCCCGGCGTCGTGACTCTCAACGACGGCGTCTTCAGCCACAAAGTGACGCGTACCTCGGCGTTTGCCATCAACATCGTCGGCTGGCATTTGAACTGGAAGTACAGCGGCTTCGACAAAGTGGTCACCGAAGTCGAACAGCGCATGAAGACCGACTCGTCCGGCGCCATCACCGTCTTCACTACCTTCGAGATGCAGAAGGAGAAGGAACGCAAACGCAACGCCGAGCGTATGCACACCCTCTTCCTGCTCCGTTTCCTCGGCGAATCGAGCGGCGCCGTGGCCTCCGATCCAAAGCGCCTAGAGTTCCTTGTCGACGTCATCAAGTCCAGCACCGCGTCCTACGAACTCACCTTTACCGACGACCGCACCGAACCGGAAGAGCTGGAAGACTACCTCTCCTTCGCGCGCGACTTCGGTCTCGACGCCGCCGGAGCCACCATCGACCAGCTTCGGCCGCTCCTCCCCCAATCCGACCGCAAGGATTTCGGCGCCGTCACGGCCGCCTACGAGGTTGGCTTCACGGAAGAAGGTCTCGATGCCATCTTCAAATCCGGCATTCAGGAAGCAGTTATCCGCCAAACCATGCGTAAGCTGCTCCTGGCCAACTACCTCAAAAAGGGTGCGGGTAAGCTCACCGATATCGCCTGGTGTTACGTCTCGCAGGAGGTGCACGACTTCAAACGCAAGCAGGACAAGAGCGCCGAGGGACTTTTCTCAAACTTACAGCGCCTGGAACTTCCCAAGGCTTCCTCCCCGATCGCGGGCATTCATCCTCCCTCTGGCCGCATCAATCTCAACAGCAACGCGGAGGTCTTTTTGCTGAATGGCCTCATTGAAATTGAAAACAAGCTTGTCGAAGCGCTTCTCACACTCAATGAACTCATCGCGAAGAAGGCCGCTATCGATCCCGCGAAGTTCGAAAAGAAGCTCGCCGCACTCGGCGACGCCCTCAAGCTCTACGACTCGCGCGACGAGGGCGACAACACCGTCTTCGCCATCTTCGATCAACTAATCCAGTCGGCGGGAAAGAACTCCGTGCGTAAGTGCACGCTTTCGCTCAACTCCAAAGTCGGCGATAAGGACGTTACTAAAGTGTTCGTTCTACCTGGCGCCGCATCCGCGCCAACGCCCGAAATGCCCGCCGCAGCGCGACCGGCGAAAGTTGCCCGGGCGCGTTGATCATCCCCACCACGTGTCCCCGCTTTCGATATGTCCACGGAGCCAGTCTTCATTCAGATCAAGACCGAGTCCAGGCCCCTCGGGAACCGGGAACACGCTCTTCCGAACCAGCGGTTCCGGACCCTGCGCCATCTTCTCTTTATTGCCCCGGAAAGCGCCCAGGGCATTCTCTACTTTGTAGAAGTTCTGCGTTGCGGCACCCAAATGCATGGACGCGTAGAACCGGATCAGGGAACAAGGGCCGCTGTGCATGCCCATGGGTGTCCGTGTGAGCGCGGCATAGTCGGCGATTTTTCGGCATCCCGTGATTCCGCCGGAGTAAGAGGGATCCGGATGAATCATGTCCAGCACCTGGTTGTCGAGGTAAGGCCGGAAACCTTCGACGAGTTCGACCTTCTCGCCGGCAAACAGGGGCACGCGAGTCGATTGCTTCAATTGAAGCCATGCTTGCGAATAGCGAACCGTCAGCGGGTCTTCGATCAACCACGGATTGATCGGTTCGATGGCCTTGCATAGCCCGATCGCGCTGGGCAAATCGAACTGACCAGTGCAATGCATGCCAATGTCGATCTCGTCTCCGAGCGCTTCACGCAGATTCGCATAGCCTTTCGCCGCTTTCCGAAAGTCCACACCGTCGAGGGTCGGGTTGAACGGACCGCTGGCTCGTCCTCCCCCTCCGCCGGCCTGACCACCTTGGCCGCCGCGCCGCCCGCCACCCGGCGCACCGAATCCGAATTTGAACGCAGTGAATGCTTCGGGCGCCGATTTCACCTGATCCGCCCACGCCTTGCACTGCACCTTGTCGAGCATGTCCGCCGGACCGCCATGCGAATACACCGGGATGTTCTTCCGGATCGGTCCGCCTAGCAGCCGGTAAATCGGGTAGCCCGTGATCTTTCCGGCCAGATCCCAAAGTGCGATATCGATACCGCTCACGGTTGGGATGTTCGCCATGAACGAATACTGCGTGGCGGCCATCATGTAAAAGTGCCGCTCGATCGCAAGCGGATCCTGACCAATCAGTTGAGGCGCCATCATCACGACGCGCGCTCGGGCGGCGGCGGAAGGAAGCCCAGCTTCGCCATAACCGACGAGCCCGGCGTCGGTCTCGATCCTGACCAGGCAGCCATCTCTCACGTTGTCGAGCCCCATGGTCTTGATCTTGGTGATCTTCACTTGGCCGGTATAAGGCGCAGCAAGTGCACTGTAACTCAGTAGCGATCCAGCCGCAGGCATTCCCAGCGCAACTTTGAGCAGGCTTCTTCGGCTTACGTTCATCGGAACCTCCCGCGGGTCGGCGTCCTGGCTGACCGCGGATTCATTCTAATGGATGGATCCACGCTTGCGCGCACACATCAACCACTTCGCCATTTCGATACAATCCCACAGATGCGCACACTCATCCTAACCCTCGCCTTCACGTCAATCGCCTTCTCGCAATCCTCTCCACTCAAGGGCTGGACCCCCGGCAAAGGTTTCGGCTGGGTGTGGGGTCCCAACGACGAGATCGGCTCCCTCAACGCCGTCGCCAATCCCGCCTACGTCATGAAGGCTCTGCAGAGCGTGCGCACCGGCAAGACTTACGAT
>DASRHX010000611.1:0-4729 GCA_035650295.1 Bryobacteraceae bacterium
ACACGTCAGATATCCTGAGGGTGTAAGTAGGACGGAAGATGAACTCGTTGCTTGCTGTTTCGACCGCAAAAATCAGATCAGGTGCAAAATAGGTACGCATAAAGAGAAAATTTGAGATTCTGTACCGCTCAATCGGACTCAGCTGCCAACGCATTATCGCGTGCGCGACTGAACCAGGCTTGTATGAATTAGCGTAGTCCCTCAACTCTGTCGGCCTGCAGACCAGTAAGCTCTCCACGTTGGAAAATTCGATCTCCTTCGACCGTGAACAGATCAGTTGAATCAGCCATAATATTTCCGACCAAGCTCCAGGAAAGGAAGCGTCTGTCACATGCCAATATGGTACGCGGATAGTCTTGGCGCGCCGGTCAACGGAGATCGTGGTGAACAAGGCGAAGACAAGGAGGGCGAGAACGCCTGCAGAAACACATGCGATGAGTAATGCAACAATGCTGTTTGGGAACTGTGTCACGCTTTCAGCGAGCAGTAGGCCAGCGACACTGAGGAGGAGCGGTGCCGTGAGGCTAACCAGAATTACATACGACGCCTTCGTTCTTGCCTTCATGGTAGGGGGTGAACCCGTCCATTCTACACTCCCACCGGTATGGTGAAATGTCGCGCCTGTGGATATTGGAATGATGGAGGATCATTCAGGGTGGCGCGAAATCGTGCAACGTACAACCTCGCACCGCGAAGCGTAGGAGGATGGCGAAGTACCGCTCAGCTCCTTCCCATCAAGAGCGAACCGTAGCTCGCCGGGCGGACGGATGGTCTCATGATCGCCAATCATCTCCTTCGGGGCCCAATGGCGACGCACCAGGCTGATCGAGTGTTGGCTCTGAAGTAGGACTGGACTCGCGGACATTGGGCGCGGCCGCCGACAAAGCCGCTGGACTGACCGCGTAGCAATCTCGAATCCTCATTCGCACTGAATTGTGCTCGTCACGGGTCATACGCGGCATTGCGTTCATGTCCGTGGCCGGGACACCTACTGAGAGCGCGGAGTTGGTCACGCCGCGCACGAAAGCGGCGAAATGATAGGCCGGTTGGTCGAGAATGAATTCGGGCGTGGTGCGCATATCACGCGCGAGCGCATGCGCCGCCGCGTCGCTCACTTTGGAAGCGAACTTGATCGAGGTCGCGCCGTACAGCGCGTCGAGCACGGATGGCTGAAGCTGCTGCAGGCGCTGGTGCGCCAGAATCAGGGCCACATTGAGCTTTCGAGCTTGGTCAAGGATCGATGGAATCTTCGGGTCTCGTCGTATGAAATCCTGGCACTCATCGATATAGACAAAGCACGGAAGACGCTGGTGCCTGGGAAGGAGCTGCCGCTTGTGCGCGGCGAGCAAGATCATCGATGTGAGGAACCGTCCCACGATCTCCACTCCGCCTTCTTGAAGCAGGCTCTGCGGGATGTTGACGAGGATAACCTTTGCAGTGCCCATCTCGGTGAAGAAATCGAATTTGGATTTGGGAGCCGCGAACATCCGGGAGAGCGTGCGGATGCGCTTGACCGCAAACAACCGGTCGACCACCTGCTCCTTGGTGCGGTCGAACTCCTTGCTGTTGAACTTCAGCTCAAAGAAACGCTTCGCATCGGGGTCGAGTTTGGAAAGATGCTGTTTGAAGTGCAAAAGGCCGCCCGGCTTCATGAGGTCGATGAGGGTATCGATTGTCGCCGAAGGGATGCTGAGCAAGAGCTCGATCGTGAAATGAAATAGCGTGTTCTGGCGGCTCGTCATCTCGGCCGAAAGCAACGCGCTGAAGATGTATTCATACAGCGCAAGCACGGCATTGCGAAAGCCTTCGCGCTCGGCGAGCGAATAGGAGTGCGTGTCTGAGATGCCCACATCGAATAGATTGAGCGCAATTGGCCACTCGATGTCTTCGGCGTCGATCACCACCAGCTTGCCCTCGAGGCGCTCGCCGGGCCTCCCGCAACCCCGCTGGCTCCCCCCTGATGTAGTCGAGGTCTCTCGGTAGCTCAGGATCGGAACTTGCGGCGAAGCCGCGCTTCGCGAACGCCCGCCTCAACGAGAATGGCGATGCTGCCGACCAGAAGGAGGCTGCCGCCCCACAATGCGTTCAGGTCCAATCCGAGATTAAGCCTGCTACGACAGCCACCAGGAGCAGGATTGCAGCTGTGAGCCGCGCATCGGCCAGGAACATCGCGATCAGCTCTTTCACAACATCGCGCAGGATGGCCATCACATTGCTTCCACATATCGGTGCCGCAGAAGGGATGCGGTGCCGAGCCCCACCAAGAGGAACAGGGCGGCAAAGACCAGCAATGCGAGGTCATGTCCCGGCCATTCAACGCCGAGGCCTTCGCCGGTCCAGAACACGCCGAACGCCGAAAGCATGACACCAACTCCGAATTTGAGCGCATTCTCGGGCACGCGCGAGAGCGGCTTGTGCACGACGACGCCGACGAGGAGGACCACCGCACAGGCCGCCAACGCACCAAGCGACGCCGGCCAGACGAGGCCACGCCCCGCGCCCACCGCGATGACGATAAAGATGACCTCGAGTCCTTCGAGCAACACTGCCTTGAACGCCGCGAGCCAGCCGATCCACGCCAGGGAAGAACGCCTGCGCTGGGCTTCCTGGGCGAGCTGCGCCTTCTCCGCGGCAAAGGAAGCATCTTCGTCATGGAGGGGAATGACCCCGGCCGACCGCAAGACCGCCTTTCGAAGCCACCCCATCCCGAACAGAAGCAGAAGCACCCCCACGGTCAGTTGCAGCGCGTGAATGGGCACCTGATCAAGCACCGGCCCGAGCACGGCGACCAGCAGTCCGAGCACGGCGAGCGCCGCGAGTGTTCCGGCCGCGGCGGCTCGCCAACCTTGCACTGTGCCGACCGCGAGGACGATTGTGAAAGCTTCAACGACCTCCACGAGGGAGGCGACAAAGGCCGCTGTCACGGCCGGCGCCGCAACGCCAAACGATTGCAGCTCCATGAGGTACCTCGCTCAAGCTGCGCCGCTCTGAACCGTCATCTGTTGATCGTCACGGCGAGGACGTGCCCCAGCCAAACAAAAAGCAGGCAGAGCACGACCGACAAGACGATATTCATTCCGACACTCAGCCACTCCCCATCTCGGGCGAGGGAAAGCGTTTGCAGGCTGAAGGACGAAAACGTCGTGTAGCCGCCGCAAATGCCGACCATGACGAAGACGCGCGCTTCAGAGGACACGAACCAACGCCCGTCGGGAGCTGTAAGGGTCGCGAACAGGCCGATGATGAACGAACCGACGACGTTGACGATGATCGTTCCCCACGGGAAGCTCTCGCCGAACCAGTGCGCGACAAATCCCGAGCACCAGTAACGGGCAACGCTGCCGAGCGCGCCGCCGATGGCGACCCACAGGTAGTTCATTCATTCACCATCTTGTCTCTCCCAATCAGGGATGACGCCTTGGCCGAAGCGCGGCGGCAACATGCAGAGCCGCGGGCTGGGTTGAGGGGATTGCACACCAGAGACATCGCCATGCCGCTCGCTCCAAACCAAGTCGTAGTCATTCGAGAACACATGCAATGGGCCTATGGGCTCGCGATCTTCCGGGACGTGCTCGCGCTCGCTGTATTCGGCGGCGAATGTGCGCTCGCGAGCCTGATGGTGCCGAATGGCGAAAATCGCGCGGTCATGGCGGTCATGCTGGGAACCTTGCTCATCCTCAAATGCAATGTGGCAGGCGGCGGGACTTTTGCTTGCGCGGTTTCAGACCGTCGTGTTGCGGGGCCGGACGGCGGATCGCGCTAGAATCCGCCGCGTTCCTTCAGACCGTTGCGTCCGTATTGAAGCACTTGCACCTTCTCGAGTGTGACAAGGCCGCTCGTGATCATCTTGTCGAGCACCGGAAGGAATTCATTGATCTTGGCTTCGCTATCGACAATTTCGACGACGACCGGCAGGTCCTCGGACAGCCTCAAGATCTTGGCGGTATGTAGCCGGCTGGAATGGCCATAGCCCATTGGACCCCGCAGGACCGTCGCGCCGCCGAGGTGCATCTCGCGCGCTTTGAGGACGATCGCCTCATACAGCGGGAGCCGCTCGAACTTGTCGTCTTCGCCGAAGAACATCCTGAGCAGGATCGCGTCCCGGGGTATCTGCATGGCCACACCGATAGGTTCATGGTTGGACCGTTGGTTCTTGCTGGGCCACGAGCACGGTCTCCTGCGGCTCACGCAGTTCCGCCGGCATCAGGTGTTGCGGCAGGTAGAAGGCGTTCGCGATGAGGGTGGGAACAACTGCGCTCGCCACAACGGCGGCTACCAGAGCCGAATATTGCGCCTCGTCGACGATTCCGTGCGACAGGCCAAAGAGCGAGGAGATCGTGCCGAAGGTCAGGCCGGTGGACATCAGAAGGGTCGTGTACATGCCCTCTTTCCTCGGCGCTCCGAACCCGCGCGTCACGGGGTATACGCCGGTGACTTTGGTCGCGACCTTGACCGCGAGCAGAAAGAGAAAGGCGGCCGGCGCCGCGAAAAGCGCCGGGACCGAAACGAACGAACCTGCGCGGATGAAATAAAACGGCGTCAGGAAGCCAAAGCACAAGGTGCGAAGGCGGCGAATCAGGATGTGGTCCTTGCCGACCGTCCCGGCGAGCATCATCCCGATGACGTAGGCGGGAAGGACCGCCTCGCTGTCGGCCCACGTAGCCAGCGCGCCCAGGCCAAAGAGCGAGGAGATCGTGCCGAAGGTCAGGCCGGTGGACATCAGAAGGGT
>DASRHX010000612.1:0-5342 GCA_035650295.1 Bryobacteraceae bacterium
CGCATCTGTTTGCCCAGGTAAATGTTCACCCCCACGCCCATGACGAGCAACGCAAACGTGGCGAGATAAAACAGGTTCCTCAGGTCGCGAAACTGCTCCGCGAGCTCGCTGCGCGGTTGTTCCCGGCGTCCGTCTGTGGAATCGGGCGTTTCCATGTCAGGGCGCTTTTCCCGAAGGTTCATTGGTCGCCGCAGGACCCGAACGCGGTTTCAGGTCGAACTTGAACAGAATGGCATCGATGCCGGGATTCGTCCTGCTGTAATCAATGGCTTCGTTGGCAAGAGAATTGGCTGCGGCGCGAATGTTGCCCATCGCAGCCTGGCGAGAGTAGATCTGCTGCAACTCTCCGACAGACGAATAATGGTCCCACGCATACCAAAGCGTCAGGATGGCGCTAAGGCAAAGCGCACCGACCAAAAGAAGACCGACCGAATCTCTCATTTGCGCGGCACTTTAGCGGCTGGCCGGGGCTTGTCCATTCGGTTTTTAGGTTTCTGCAACTTTGGCGGGTGTTGGTGTGTTAATTCTGGCACGAGAGAAACTCTGTACGAAAGTGACTTATGCAAGAGATCCTGAGTGTGTGCGTTGGGATTGGGCTGGCGGCAGCGTGCGGCTTCCGAATATTCATCCCCCCGCTGGTCATGAGTATCGCGGCGATGTCGGGTAACCTGACGCTTTCGCCGAGCTTCGCGTGGATCGGCACGTATCCTGCCCTGATCACGTTCGCGGTGGCGACAGCGCTGGAAATCACGGCTTACTACATCCCGTGGCTGGACAACTTCCTCGACAGCATCGCGACTCCCGCAGCGGTGGTGGCGGGAACAGTTGTGACCGCCTCTATGGTGTCGGGCATGAGTCCGTGGATGCAATGGTCACTCGCCATTATTGCTGGTGGCGGCGCTGCTGGCCTCGTGCAAGGGACGACCGTCCTGACGCGCGCTGCTTCCACTGCCACAACGGGTGGGCTGGCGAACCCGGTGTTTGCCACTGCTGAATGGGGGTTGTCGCTAGGCACCACTTTTCTGTCCTTCGTGGCGCCGATACTGGTCGTAATAGTTTTGGGCCTGGTGGCTGTCGTCGCCGGGCGCAAGCTCTGGCGCCGCCACAAACAGCACAGCGCTCTCACACCGGCGCCTTCAGCATAACTTCAGGCGATTTCCCCGTTACCGCGCGCGGTAAAATTTCCGCGCTCCGAGCGGTGTCGGCACCGCGTACGGCCTGGCCGCGCCGACAACCTGCGCCCACGGGCCGGTTATATTATCGGCGGCTTCAAGCACGCTGCCCGACCACCTGATCGTTACGTTGCCTGCTGTGGCCGTCGCGCAGGCCGCACCGGGAATCTTGGTCGCTTGCGGTCCACCCATCGCGGCGATAGCGGCGTCAGAGAGCCGACCAGCCCGCAACTGAATACTGCTGACAAAGCCCAGTTGAGTATCAACGTCGTTGTCCGCAAACAATCTTGCCCATGGCGTTTCAGGATTTGCTGAGAGGGACCAACGGCCATCGCGCCCTTCGGTCAGCGTCTGTTGTCCAACTTTCACGCCGTTGATGAATTTGGCCACGACCGGGTTTGGCCCCGGCCCAACCAAATCGACGGCAAGGGCGATGCGATACCATGTGTTTGTTTCAATCCTGCCCTGAAAACTATCGCTTACCCCGAGACCATTCGCCTCATTGATCCGAAAGTCGTCGTCATCCGTGTTCAGCGGGTTCGTTTGCAGAAGCGCGCGCCGCAAATTATCCGACGCTTCCGGATATAGCACGTCCATGATCAACGTGTATTGGTTGACGTTGGTGCCGACGCCGGTTCCACCCAGACCGTGCCTCATGATATAGCCGTCCATCGGTTCGGTTTGGGCACCGGGGAAGAACATCACGTTGACAGACTGACCGTTGATCCGCGGCAAGCCCAGAAAGTCCGTGTCCGCAAACCCGGTTTCAAGTGTCGTGTGCTGATCGGAGTACTCGAGATCCAACCCGCAGGTGGCTCTTAGATCACGACCGTCAAAATCCCATTGGCCGATGACTCGCGCCGGTTCGGCGGTGAAGACGGAAAGTGACGTCGGGCTGCTCGTAACGCTCCCGCTGAGGTTACCAACGATGGCCCGATAAGAACCGGCAGCCGAGAGCTGCAGGTTGGTCAACGCCAGTGTCGCGTTGGTTTGACCATTGAGGTTCACGCCGTCGCGCTGCCATTGGTAGGTGAAAGGCCCAACACCTCTGGGCGTGACCACGAGCGCGGCGCTGTTTCCCACTGCTTCAACAACGTCCGTGGGCGTCGGCCCCTCGATCAGCGGCGGTGAGGCAACGTTCACGCTGTACAGCCCCACGTTGTCCAGGCCGAAATACCAACTGTCCGTTCCCGCGTGCGCAAACCGCAGGCGAACCCTCGATTGGTTTGCCGCGGCGGGCAAGTGATATATCTCCACTCGTTTCGATTCTACAGGATCGTCGTCCACGCGTGCGTTCAGATACGGCCCAAGGGTTGCCCAGGTATTGGACGCGGCACCGATGAACGCTCCGTAATAGCCGCCTCGCGTTTCGGTGCTTATAGGATCGATATAAGTGGCCTGGCCTTCGAAACCGCCTATCCGAACAGTGTTCAACGTTGCCAGAGCATCGATGTTCCCGTTGCCGTCTCGAAGGATGTCGTCATCGTCGATCATGTAAACAATCGGCAGCCACGTTGCGCCCTGGTCGACCGAATACTCTACCGCAGCGATGCTGTCCTGGTTTTGCTCCCAGAGACTGTGAAACGAAAGATAGACGTTCGTGCGGCCCGTCAGGTCAAAATCGGGCGAGAAGAGATAGACGATCTGGCTCGATAATTCACCCGGATCCTGATACCCTGAGTTTCCGAAGACGATGTTTCCCTGGGCCAGGTTTTCCAGAATGGCGCCGTTAACCACATTGGCCTGGTTCGCCGAAAGGACGCGCTGATAATCCAGCGTCGGAGTGTGCGAAGGATAGGTCAACATGTTCGAGTTGAAGCGTGCGCTGTTGACCACGACCCAATTGGTGTAACAAGCAGAATGAAGGTCCTGGAGGCCTCCGATATCGGCTGCCAGCGGGTCGCAGGTGGCATCGCCAGCACCACTGAGAGTGACTGACGTCCAACCGCCGGGGAGGCTCCCCTCGGCGGTCGTTTCGAACGTTTCGAGATGGATTGGCGCGGGCAGGAGCAGGTTGTAATAGGCTGATACGGTAAACGCGTAGCCATTTGTCCTGTTCGCCGTGGCGCCGCCACCCTGGTTGAATGCTATCATGTAGTTGTGTGCAGATCCCGGTGGCAATAGCCCTGGAGGATCGTATTCAACGGACGTGACACCTCCTGACTTCTGTATGACGGCTGAAACGGGAGATCCATCGAAAAACAATTGAATCGAGTTCGTATTCAAGACCGGAGCAGGCGTTCCGTCCTGCAGAACAACCCGTATCGTACCCGCGGGGCTCACGGTGTCCGCTTCGTCTGGCGGTGTGGCGGAAGTCACTGTTATAGTTGCTACATTCGTGATGTTCAACCGGACCAAATCAATATAGCCATCGGGCTGGTTCACGAGAGCGGTGGCAACGCTCGTAATGAGCGCATAGCGCGCGCCCACAGGCACACCACCGGCTTCCAGGTCTTCTCCCCACGCCCGTACGCCAGTGCCCCCAGGCAATGCCGCCACAAACGCCGCGCCTCCAATTTCAATGGGACTGCCAACACTGGTCATCGATTCATCCAGGAACTGAAGGGTCAGGACGCTGTAGTCGTTCTGCCCAATATACGTGCTGAACCAGGCGGAAAAGGTATACTGACCAGCGCCACCATCGATGTCTGCGACCGTGATCGCACGGGTTAGACTGTTAACCTGGCTGACCGTACTGCTGCCGCCCATATCGTTATAAGGGCGGAGATACACGGTCCCCGAGCCAACAGGTCCAGGTTGCGTATACCCGGCTGAGTAATTGTAAGTGGAGAAGTGGGTCCAACCGCCGTCTGTCCCGGCCGCGTCGTTGCCGCCATTTGCGACAATGGCGCTCACGTAATTATTCGTCGCCGACTGGTAGCTGCCATCAACCACGATGTCGACCGCATTGGCGTTGCCCACGAAAGCAAGTCCACCAGCCAAAATTGACAAGCCCAGTGTGCTGGAGTTCTGCATAGTATTTTGATCCGCTGAAGTAGACAAAGTTACACCTGGGTGGAGCGCGACACAATTGCTTTTGACAGCTTCGCCTCGATGTAACACTCCGATCACCGCATGTGCAACGTTCGCCAACCCCCCGTCTTCGGTGCTGGCGCATGGCTGCAAAATTAGCTCGCCGGGGCACGGTTTTCTGGTGAAAGCTAAGGGATGATCTTGCGCGGATTATTGGCAGCGGCCAGTCTTCTTTGCTGGGCGGCGGGGCTGGAAGCGGGCGAATTGACCAGTGCCGAGAAGGCGGAGGGTTGGAAACTCCTCTTCGACGGCAAAACCACGGCCGGTTGGCGCAGTTTCAAAAAGCAAACGTTTCCCGACAAAGGATGGGTGGTGGAGGACGGCACGTTGAAGAAGGTCGCGAACGTGCAGGGCGGCGACATCATTACCACAAACACCTTCGAACAGTTCGATCTGCGTTGGGAATGGAAGATCCCGGCAAAAGCGAACAACGGAATAAAATATTTCATCACGGAAGAACGGGGCGGCCCCATTGGCCATGAATACCAGATGATCGACGATTCGACCGTGAACAACCCGAAGCAGCGCACTGGTTCGTTCTATGACGTGCTGCCACCGACGGAGCACAGCGCCCTGAAGCCGCCCGGAGAATGGAACCAATCACGCGTGCTTGTGCAAGGCGATCGTGTCGAGCATTGGCTCAACGGCGTGAAAGTGCTCGAATACGAACTCGGTGGCGAAAAAGTTAGAACCGCGGTCGCGGCGAGTAAGTTCAAGGATGTCAAAGGCTTCGGCGAACGCCTCAAAGGACACATTCTCCTCACGGACCACCGGGACGAAGCTTCGTTCCGTAACATTAAGATTCGCGAACTTCGCTAGCAGGCTTGCGCGATCAGGGATCGACAGGGCCGACGCCCGTGCGAATCACTTGCCTTCAATCAATTTACGGAACTCGGCAAACAAGGGGCTTGAGTCATGCGGGCCAGGCGAGGCCTCGGGATGGTACTGCACACAGTAGATCGGTTTCTTCTTGTGCCGCATGCCCTCGACGGTTTGATCGTTCAGGTTGATACGATTTACGCTCACTTCCGACGGCAGCGATTTTGCGTCCACCGCGAAGCCATGGTTCTGGGACGTGATCTCCACCTTGCCGCTTTCGAGATCCTTCACCGGTTGGTTTCCGCCGCGATGACCGAA
>DASRHX010000613.1:0-19386 GCA_035650295.1 Bryobacteraceae bacterium
TCGTGCTGCTGGCGCAGGTTGGCACGCCGGAATCAGTGGTCGCCATCACGTTTACGCGCAAGGCCGCTGGTGAGATGCGGGCGCGCGTGCTGGAAGCGCTGCGCTCGGCGCAGGAGAATGCGCCAGTGGAGGCCCATAAGCTTGAAACCTGGAAGCTGGCTCGTGCGGTTTGGGAGCGCGACAAGGAGTTGCATTGGGAACTGGTCGCGAGTCCTCAGCGCATGCGCATCCAGACCATCGACTCGCTTTGTGCGTGGCTCGCCGGACGGCTTCCCGTGCTCGGCGGGCTCGGCGGAAACATGGAGCCAAACGAAAATCCCGAGGAGGCATATCAGGCCGCGGCCTCGGCGACGATTCGCCTGCTGGACTCCATCGGACCGCTCGCCGCCGACATCCGCGAACTTCTCTTGCACTTGGAGAACGACGCCTCGCGCCTGGCCGCCCTCATCGCTTCGATGTTGAAACGGCGCGATCAATGGTTGCCGCGCGTGGGACTGATTGGTGATGTGGACGAATTGAGGCCGGCGCTTGAGGCTTCACTCAAAGCCGCGGTCGACTACGAACTCTCCCTCGCCGCCGCGAGCATGCCCGCCGTGGAGGCAGTGCCGCGAACGCTAGCCGAATGGAGAGACTTGGCCGCGCGTCTTCTTACCAAACAGAATGAGCTGCGCAAGAAATTGCCACCGCCGTGGACCGGAATGGCGCTTTCGCGTGGATTCGTAGCTGCGCTGCGGCGTATTCCCAGACTGCCGGAACCCCGTTACGAAGACCAAGCATGGCGCGTGCTGGCTGCCGCGCTGCGCGTGCTGCGTCACGCCGTTGGTGAGTTGAAACTGCAATTTCAGTCGCGCCGCGAAGTGGATTTCGTCGAACAGTCACTTGCCGCGCTGCGTGCTTTGGGGGACGAGAACCACCCCACGGATCTTGCCCTTGCGATTGGCGAACGAATTGAGCATCTGCTCATCGATGAGATGCAGGATACTTCGGTGACTCATCTCGAATTAATCCGCCGTCTCACGGCGGGTTGGACGGGAGTGTGCGAAGATTCCCCTCGCACGCTTTTCCTGGTCGGCGACCCGATGCAGTCCATCTATCTTTTTCGCGAAGCGGAGGTGGCCAACTTCCTCGACCTGCGTAACAACGGCCTTGGCGAGCTCCTGCTCGAGCCGCTTGCACTTGAAGCCAACTTTCGATCCACCGCCGGTATCGTGGATTGGGTGAACAATACATTCCCCGGAGTGCTTGCCCCCCTTGAGGATGCCGCGACCGGCGCCATTCCGTACACACCTGCGCGGGCCACGCGTCCGGCCGGGGGCAAGCGCGCCGTTCACATGCATCCTTTCGTGAAGGGTGAGGACCAGAAGGAGGCGGCATGTGTCGCCGAGATCGTCGCCGCCGCACGTCTCGAGGGCACCGTCGCGATCCTCGTCCGCCGCCGCGCTGACCTCCGCTACATCACCGACGAACTGAAGCGCCGTGGCATTGCCTTCCGCGCCGTGGACATCGATCCGCTGAATGCGCGGCCCGTCGTGCTCGATCTACTTTCGCTCACGCACGCGCTGTTGCATCCAATGGACCGCGTGAGCTGGCTGGCGGTGTTGCGCGCGCCCTGGTGCGGACTCACGCTAGAAGACCTGACCTTGCTCACCGAAGGATCTCCACAAGAGGCGACTTTTGAGTTGCTCGCATCGCGCGGGCACTTATTGAGCAGGGACGGACAGCGTCGATGGGGCCGCATCGCCCCCATTTTTGATGTGGCGCTGGGATGTGCGCGGCGAGTTCGTTTGCGGGAACTCGTGGAGGGTGCCTGGCGCGCGCTGGGTGGACCGCAGTGTCTTGAGTCTCCGAGCGACGTGGCCGATGCGGATGCCTATCTCGGCCTGCTCGACAATTTGGACGAGGGCGGTGAGGCGTCTTTTGCCGCGCTCGATGCCGAGGTAACGCGGCTCTGCGCGGCTTCCGATCCAATGGCCGACGGACGCGTGCAGGTGATGACGATCCACAAGTCGAAAGGTCTGGAGTTCGATACCGTCATCGTACCCGGTTTGGGCAAAACCAAGCGCACTCCAGAGCCGGAGCTGATTCGAATGGTGCGGCTTCCGTTGGATGGCGTCGAGCATGTATTGATGGCCGCCGTCGCGCCCACTGGTCAAAAGGAAGAGGCGGGCACGTATCTGGCCGGCTACCGCTTCGAACGTGAGCGCAACGAATCGCGCCGTCTGCTGTATGTCGCCTCAACGCGCGCGCGGCGGCATCTGCACCTGCTCGGCGATATCGAATACAACCAGCGCAAAGGCGAATGGAAGCAGCCTCGATCGGGGTCGCTCTTACATGCTCTCTGGGACGCCGTGCGGGGCGAGTTCGCGAACCTCCCCGTTCCCTCAGCCCATGCCGAAGCCGCGCCGCGTTCCTATCCGCAGCTGCGCCGCGTTGCCGAAGGCTGGCAGACGCCGCTGCCAGAGGCCCCCATCCGATGGCGCGAGGACGAGGGCTTGGAGGCTACGGTCGAGCGGCACAGCTATGAGTGGGTTGGCAACACGTTGCGGCATGTCGGCGTGGCCGTGCATGCCTGGCTGTATCGGATTGCCCGGGAGGGAGTCGACTTGTGGAACGGCGAGCGAATTGCCGAACGGGCAGCGGCAATGAGCGCTCAGTTGGCAACGTTGGGGGTGCCGCCGGACGAATTGGACGACGCGCTCGAACGCGTGCGGCGCGCTCTTCTGCAGACGCTCGCAAGCGAACGGGGACGCTGGCTGCTCACGCGACATCAGGACGATCAACGTGAATATGCGATCACCGCCGTGTCCGGTGGCGTCGTATCGAACTATCGCGTGGACTGCATGTTTGTCGATCCGGATGGCGTCCGCTGGGTGATCGATTTCAAAACCAGCACGCACGAAGGCGGCCGTCTGGAAGCATTTCTCGACGAAGAGCAGCGCCGTTATCAGGGACAGTTGGAGCGCTACGCCCGCGCAATGTACCCGGACGAGCCCGTGCGTTTAGGCTTGTATTTTCCGCTACTCGGTGAATGGCGCGAATGGTCCGCGGACCGCATCAAAAAAGCAACTTGAGCCCAAGTTGTACATGCCGCGGCGACTGCGCGGAACTCACGCGCCCGAACGAGGGCGAACCGACGAACAGGTTTGGCAGATCGAAGTTCGTGTGATCCAGGAGGTTGAACGCCTCGATGCGGAATTGCAGCCGCATCGTCTCAGTGAGTGCGAAATTCTTGAGGAGCGAAACGTTGACGTTTTGCTGCCCTGGGCCGTTTAAGATATTGCGGCCCGCATTGCCGAAAGTTCCTTTGGTGGGAATGACGAACGCCGACGTATCAAACCAGCGTTCTGGAGTGGGGTTGTCGAGGGTCGGGTCCCGTAATACATTCGGCCTGTCGTTGGCGCCGAAGCCGAGCGAGGAACGTCCTGTGCCAGAGTTGTCCAATTCACCGAGCAATGCCACGGTGAACGGACGGCCAGTCTGGAAGCTCCAGATGCCGCTCGTTTGCCAGCCGCCGTACCAGCGATTGCGAGCGAAGGGTAGTTCCCACGTATACCCAGCCGTGAAGCGGTGTGCCACATCGAAGCTCGAGCGCGCGCGTTCGGGCCCCACGAATCGGCTGTCCTGCGGGAAGTTCGCGTCGCCCGCGCTGGGGAAGAAGCTCGACGCGTCGTCGATGGACTTTGACCACGTGTAGCTTATTAGCGCAGAGACACCACCGGAGAGCCTTTGCTGGAATCGGGTTTGCAGGCTGTGGTAGTTGGAATTCGCGCGCGATTCCAACTGGTTGATGTCGCTGAACAGGAAGTTGGGCCGGAACGGAATATCTGTTGGGCTTGGATCCGGCTGATTGATATCGCGCGCCGAGAGCAGCTTGGTACCTGCCGATCCCGCATAGGCCGCTTCGACCACGCGATTCGAGCCGAGTTGGTGTTGTATGCCGAAGTTCCAGTGCTGTAGATAACCCGTGCGCAAATCGCGCTGGAACGAGAGCGACGACGGCGGCGAGGGGAATGGATAGTTCGCCGGGTAAGGATCGTGCAGGAACAGCGGGAATTGCGCCGAAGTCACGTAGAGGCGGAAGTCGTAATAGGGCGTGTTGAAGTAAAGACCCTCGCCCGGCGCGAGCGGGTTCTGATCGTAGTAGAAGCCATAGCCCGCGCGTACCACCGTCGTTCCGCGCGAGCCCAATGTATAGGCGAGGCCGATGCGGGGAGCGAAGTTGTTGCGGTCGCTCGTGTAGCCCGCGCGCGGCATATTGCCGGTGCCGACCGGGACGAGCGAGCGCGTGCCCACGTCGTAGAGATTGGCGCGATTGAAGCGGTCGTGCGGCGGCGTGTTGAACTCGTAGCGCAAGCCGAGCGTCAAGGTCAGCTTCGGCGTCGCGCGCCAGGTATCGTTTACGAACGCGTTGTAGCTGGAGCCGCGCAGATACTGCGGGTTGTCCACGCGCGCAATGCCGGTCACCGCGGGCAGCCCTTGCAGCAGCTCGGAGAGTGCATTGCCGGTGTAGCCGACAAAGTTGATAAGCCCGCGCGCTTGAATGTCGCGAAAGGCGTTCTGCTGGAAGCGGCGGAAGTCGAAACCGAACTTCACTTGGTGGCGGCCACGAATATAAGATGCCTGATCGAGAAGTTGGAACGTATTGATATGCGTCAACTGCGGATTGTTGTACTCGTCTCCTAGCGGTGAGTAGCCGGGAACACTGAAGTAGGTGAGCCCGTTAGCGCGCGCTCCGGCATAAACGGGCAGCCCGAGCGACGCCGTGATGTTCTTGTCGCGGTTCTCTTGCAGCACCGAGCTGGCATTGCGATTGAACCCGGCGCGAAACTCGTTCAATAGCGTGGGTGTGAAGGCGTGCGTGTGGCTGGCCATCACGTTTTGCGCCCGGCGTGGAACATCATCGCCATAGCCGGGCACGGCGGGAAAGCTGGGACCGGTAAAGGGTTCGTACAGAGAGCGGTCGCTCAAGCTGTAACGAAAAGCGAGGTCGGAGCGCGCTCCCAATTTATGATCGAGGCGCACGTCGAACTGGTCGTTGCGCTCGCGCGAAGTGGGCGAGCTGACGTAGTTCTGTCCGGGCACGTTGCGGTTGGGCAGGGGATAGAGGCTGGCCACCGCCGTACCGATGGGATGGAGGCGTTCACGAGGGATTCGGCTGTTGGGAAATGGCTGGAACGTGAACGGATCGAGCAGGTAGAGGAGTCCGCTCTGCGAGAAGTCGCCGGAGCGCTCCAGCACTGTCGGAACGTTCGTCACACGCGTGATGCCTTCACGCGTTCGGCGGCTCTCGAAATCGGCGAAGAAGAAAGTCCGGTTCTTTTGCACGGGGCCGCCGACAGCCGCTCCGAACTGGTTGCGCTGATACTTTGGCTTGGGCTCGTTGGCAGGCGCGAAATAGTTGGTGGAATCGAGTGCGGCGTTGCGGAAAAACTCATAGGCCGCGCCGTGCAGGGCGTTGCTGCCGCTTTTCATCACCACATTCACCTGGCCCGCCCCGTTGCGGCCAAAACTGGCGTCATAGTTCGACGTGACAACCTCAAATTCGCGAATCGCGTCCAACGAGGGCACGACACCCGAACCATTCAAGCTAGGGTTGCCGTTGTAGACGCCGTCGAGTAGAAAGTTGTTCGCATCCTCGCGGCCCCCGTTCAAGCTGAGTGCCACGTTGCCGCGAACCGATCCGGCAGAGCCTTGCGCGGCTGGCGAAGCGCCGGGCACCAGCAGCGCGAGCTCGGTCCAGTTGCGTCCGTCCAGCGGCAGCCCCACAACCTGCGCATTCTCGACCACGGCGCCTAGCGCGGCCGTGTCCGAGCGCAGCAGCGGGCGCTGGTCAGTCACGACGATTTCGCTGCGGGTGGGTTGGCCGACCACCAGTTCCACAGTCACGCGCGCATGCTGATTGACGGAAAGCTCGATCGAACGCGTGTACACCTGGAACCCGGTTGCGGTGAATTGCAACTCATACATTCCCGCCCTCAGCCCGTGGATTACGAATTCTCCGTGGCCATCGCTTTTCACCGTCGCAATATGTCCCGTCTCGCGAGAACGGGCCTCTACCATCGCCCCGCTCACCGCCTTGCCGGATGGATCGGCAACCGTTCCGGCCAGCGTCGCCAGCACGGTTTGCGCAAAAGTCTGCGTCAGGATGCACGCCGCAAGCAGTAGAACTCGAATCAGAATCACAGAACCTCGCTGATGACAGTGGGATACGCCCGGTCGTTCCATCTTAACGTGAGATGGCGTCCGATCTGGAAAAGACGGTACTCGACGGCAAATGTTACGGGTAAACGGACATCCTCCTCAGGCTTGGGTGCGCCGGTAGAAATTACTCAGTTGCGAGTCCCCCCGCGCGGGGACGAACGGGGATCGATGTGGGGGTGGGTATTGAAAAAGAAGCTTGTAGCCGAATATTCAATTGAAAAGTGTGCTCCAAATTCTTATCATGAAACTAACAGCTCGCAGGTTCTGCAGGGAGCCTGCTCGTACATTGCAACTCATTTTCCCCTTCAGCGTCCAGGGGACATCGACAATCGGAGGTCGATTTTGAAATTGATCATGCTAGGCGCTATTTTTGTGTCTGCCTTTGGCTTGGCGGGCCACATTCAAGCTGGCTCGATCTCGCCTGAAACTGACACGAGTGCACTCTTTGACGTCATAGCCAAACGTGAAGCGACAGCGGGAACAGATCCCCAGTCAAATGCGGCAGTCGCCATACAGACAAGCTACTTTGAGTTCCGCGAAGCAACCCTAGTGGCGCGTCCGGAAACACCTTTTGCCCCTGAGATGCCGCCAGTGGGACCGAGAGAAGAGTTTGTCCTGCCTGCTGAAGAAACGGCAATTTTGATCACACGCCGGTGACCGTCCCCCGGCTAGCCATCTGAAGAATCGCGGTCCTGGCTGACCGCGATTTTTTCGTTTAAGCCAAAACCTTTTTTAGGTTATTTAGGCATTTCTCGGCCGCTTCAAATGGCGGCAAGGCATGCCCTTCCTGCTCAACCAGCACATACTCCAGGCCGCCCGTCTTCTGCGCGGTCTGAATCAGTTCCTTCCACTTCGTATATCCCTCGCCGAACAGAATCCGGTAGCCCTCGTGTCCGGGTGCGTTCTTCCAGTCCTTCAGGTGCATGGACGCAATGCGGCCCGGATTCGCCTTGACCCATGCAATGGGATCCGATCCCGCTTGCAGACACGTACCCACGTCTAATTGCAGCACCACGCGCTTGGGCGTATTTGCCGCCAGAATCTCGATCGGCCGTTTGCCTTCGAGAGGCATGAATTCGGTTTGGTGATTGTGGAAGCCGGTGCGCATCTTGAGCGGCATCAGTTTCGCGTCGGCGGCGGTGAGTTTTCCGGCCACCTCTTTCCAGCCATCGAGCGTTTTGACGCCGCCGCCACTGGACATAATAATGCTGCTCGAGCCAATCGCCTGGTTGAGCTCGATCACGCGCGAGAGTTCGTCCGGCGTGAAATACTTCGCGCCCGTGTGTGCCGACATCGCCTTGAGGTTCACGTCGTCGAGGATCTTGCGGACCTCCTTTGCGTATTCCAGTTTCCAGTCGGCGTACGGGCCGAAGAACTCTACGGCTTCATAGCCCATCTTGGCTACGGCCTGCAACGTGCCCGGCAGGTCTTTGGCCAGTTCATTCCGTACTGAGTACAGCTCCAGTCCGAGAATCAGCTTCTTGTTCGCCGCGAGCAGTGAGCGAGCCGGAGCGGCAAGTGCCGTAGATGCGGCGAAAAAGCCGCGGCGCGAGAGTTTATGTTTCATTGACCGACAGTTTACCCTGCGTGAGGCTGGGGCGGCGGGGCCGCCGGTCGCGGAACAAACGTGGAAAGATCGAGCGAGAGTTTGTCAAGCCAGAAATGGTCCCCTGGGACGGGCGGAAATGTCAGCGATATCCGGCGCCCGCAACGAAGCACAAGGCTCAGTCCAGCGCGATGAAACAATGCCGGTTCCATGCGCACTTCGCGGATTTGAGAAAGTTGCACCCGACGCGTCGAGGCGAGCCTGACAAATCGCCGTTTAATGGTCAGCTCGGCTGTGGAACGCTGGGCATGGATGTGGGTTTCCAGGAGGGAAAACGCAGCTATAGCCGCCCAGAAAAACGCGGCTGCGGCGAGTAGCGCGCAGAGCGCGAAATTCGTGTCTGGCATCACCGATTCATAGGCGGCGTAACCCAGCAACAGGCAGACAATGACCGACGAGAGAGCGAACTCGGCGTACCCCGGCCTTTGCCGCATGAGGATCTCCTCCGGCGTGTACTTGAGCACCTCGACGCGATGAGACTGGGCCAACCTGAAAAGTGTATCGCGTCAGCAAGCATTCACCCGAAAACGGGTAAGCTGGATACTTTCCAAAGGAGACTCTGTGATGGCCAGATTCGCCTCCCGCGTCGCCGCCTTACTCGCGGCCGGCCTGCTCGTAGCCACCTGTGCGTGGCCGCAAACCAGGACGAAAACGCGAAGGGTCATCTTCGTGATGACCGACGGCCTGCGTTGGCAGGAGGTGTTTCAGGGTGCCGACCTCGCCCTGATGAACAAGGAAAATGGCGCCGTTACCGATGTTGAGGGCCTCAAGAAGGAATACTGGCGCGAATCACCCGCCGAACGGCGCGAGGTGCTAATGCCATTTCTGTGGAACGTCATCGCCAAACAGGGGCAAATTTACGGCAACCGCGAAGCAGGCGCCGAAGCGTACGTCACCAATGGGATGAACTTTTCCTACCCCGGCTATAACGAGACGTTCACCGGCTTTGCCGATCCGAAGATCGACAGCAACGACAAGAAATACAACGCCAACGTAACGTTGTTCGAATGGCTGCATGGCAAGCCGGCCTATAAGGGCAAGGTTGCCGCGTTCGGGGCATGGGACACTTTCCCCTGGATCTTGAACGCGCCACGCGCCGGATTTCCGGTCAACGCCGCCTACGACCCGATGACCATGTCGCCGATGACTCCCAGAATGGAGATCTTGAATCTGCTCAAAGCAGAGGCGCCGCGCGATGTGGAGGGCGAATCGCACGACATCTATCCGTTTCATACCGCCCTCGAGTACTGGCGCGTGAAGAAGCCCTCCGTAATGTACGTGTCGTTGGGCGAGACCGATCACTGGTCGCACGCTGGCAATTACACCGAATACCTGCGCGCTGCTCGGCGCGCGGATGAATACGGGAAGCGCCTATGGGAAGAGGCGCAGAACCACTCCGATTACCGGGGCGTCACCACATTGGTCTTGACAGTCGACCATGGCCGCGGAGAAGCTCCCGTTACCTGGAAAAGTCACGGCGCGAAGCTGCCGCAGTCCAAGTACATCTGGATGGCCTTCCTCGGTCCGGACACCAGGCCGCTCGGCGAGCGCAAGAATATTGCTGCCGTTACCCAAAGCCAGATTGCCGCAACCGTTGCCGCGCTACTTGGCGAAGATTACAACGCGGCCGAACCGAGAGCCGGGAAGCCGATCGCGGATGTGTTGCCGTAATCTAGCCGGCCTTCTTCTTCGCGAAGCAATATAGAGCCGATTGCGTCTTCACAAATACCTGATTGCCGTCAAGCGCAGGAGTGGCCCAGGATGTTTCGTCAAGTTCGTTGACCTTCAACACCTCAAATTCCGGTCCTGCTTTGAGTACCGCGAACTTGCCATCGTGTGTCAGAAGGAACACCTTCCCGTCAGCCGCCACCGGTGAAGCGAAGTAGTCGCCAAGGGCTCCGGTGACCCGTCCCTGCTTTACTACCTTCCCCGTTGCCGGATCGAGCGCCGTCAGAATGCCGCCTTCCCGGATGACGTAGAGCAGGCCCTCGTACAGCAACGGTGAAGGGATATTAGGCAGCCCTTTCTCGTATGTCCACGCCACGGCCGACGCCGTCAGATCGCCAGCGCCCACCGGCTTGATGGCGTACATTCCGCTCTTTGCGGAGTTCCGCCGCAGAAACACCTCGAGTTCCACGGCGTCCAACTGGTCATTCTTGTTCAGGTCCCACAAGAACCACAGCTCGCGCATGCCATAGGGCTTCGCCGATGGTGCTTCGTCTTTGGTCATCTTGCCGTCCTTGTTCGAGTCGTATCTTTCGAGAAACTCCGGAAGCGTCTTCTCCGGCGGCACGGGGCCCAGTTCCTGCATCGGTGGCATCGAAGAAAGCACATATATCGAGTCGCCGGCTACGAGCGGCGTCTGTTTCGCCTGCCACGCCATGCCGTCCACCCACCACAACTTCTCGCCCGTGGCGAGCGAGTAGCCGGCCACTTGATGTGAACCCGATACAATCACTTGCTTCGGCCCGAGCTCGCCATCCTTGCCGCGCGGCTGATAGAGCACTGGCGACGGGAAGCTATGCTGCGCGTGCGGCCTCGCCGTCTTCCACAACAGCTTGCCCGTATCCTTGTGCACGGCAAGAACGAACGACTCGCCATCCTGATCGCAGATCAGCACGAGCGCGGAATCGATCACGGCCGGTGAGCTGCCGAATCCATATGGTGTGTTGATCTCGCCCAGTGCCAGACTCCAACGCAACTTCCCGGCTTTGTCGTAGCTGAGCAAACCGGAATGCTCCCAGACGACGTAGACGTTCTCGCCGTCGGTCGCCGGCGACGACATAGACGGGCTCGCCGGACCCTTCGGCTTCACCGGCCAAGGTTTCGGCGCTTCGGCTCGCCAAAGCTCCCGGCCGGTCGCCCGGTCCAGCGCCACAGTGAACAGTTTCGTGTCCTCGTGTCCGGTGAGATACACGCGATCGGCAGTGAGCACGGGCGAGGAATAGGAGGATGGCGTCGTGGCCCTCCACATCAGGTTGTGCGCGGCGTCCATCTCCACCGGGAGGTCCGTTGAAGTGCCTACGCCCGTTCCGTTCGGGCCTCGAAACTGTTTCCATTCGCCCGTCGAAGGTGAAGCTGCCAATAAAGCCATCGGAAGCAGCATCACTGCCAGAGTGCGCGTCATCCTCGTGAGACGCATCGGCCGGGCGGACGTGAGCCCTGAAAGTCTTGATTGCACTGCGAATCCCGTTCCTGTATAACTTGTCACACCAGTTTTGATCTTAAAGGGGTTCAATGTGCGAATTACCCAATTGGCCTTTGTTTGCCTATTACTTCCGTGCTTTGCAAATGCACAGGACACACGGGGAAATATCTCCGGAACTGTCACTGACTCGCAAGCCGCGGTCATCGCGGGAGCCAACATAACGGTAACCAATACGGGCACCAACACCGTAACCCGTCTCACCACCAATTCGAGCGGTTATTACGAAGCTCCCCTGCTGTTGCCGGGAGAATACTCGGTGACTGTCGAAATGACCGGCTTCAAACGAACCGTTCGCTCAGGCATCACGCTTGCCATTGGCGACCGCCTCCAGATCGATGTCCCACTCGAGGTCGGCGCCGCGGCGGAATCGGTGACCGTGAGCGCCGAAGCTCCGCTGCTCGACACCAGTTCCGTTTCTACCGGCCGCGCCATCACCCACCGCGAGGTCATGGACCTTCCCGTTCTCGGAAACAACGTCAGTATGTTGACCCGCTTTTCGCCGGGCGTTCAGGTTCCCGGCACAACGCAGTTTCTTGTGCAGGGCCAACTCGGCGGAGGCTCAGCATACAACATGCCCGGCAATGTCGGCGGCAACGAATGGTCGATCGACGGCGCCTCGGCGAACGGCACGAACCGGCGCACCTCGTTCATGCCCAGCCCCGACGTCATCGACGAGTTCCGAATCGAAACCTCGAACTTCGACGCGTCCTTCGGCCACGCTACTGGCATCAACGTTTCCATGTCGACCAAGTCGGGGGCTAACGCCTTCCATGGCTCGGCTACCTACCAGTATTTCAATCAACGCTGGAACGCCGTCCCCTTCTTCGTAAAAAAGAGCCGCTACGAACAAATCGCCGCTGCCAATGCAGCCGGCAACACAGCTCTCGCCAATCAACTCGCCAACAGCCCCTTCGTCCCACCCGGCCATACGAACAACTATCACGGCACGATCTCCGGTCCAGTCCACATTCCCAAGCTGTTCGATGGCCGTAACAAGCTCTTCTTCTTTCTTGGCTACTCCGGTCTCAAGAATCTTCAGTCGGCGCGCCCGAGTGAGATCAACTACACCGTCCCCACCAACGCCATGCGCAACGGCGATTTCTCCGCGCTGCTACCGATCGACGCCGTACGCTACCAGGTCTACGACCCCACGACCACCCGCGTCGACCCGTCGCGCGCCGGCCACGTCGTACGCACCCCCTTCGCGGGGAACGTTCTTCCGCGCAGCCGCATGACGAATCCCCTATATGCCACCTACACCCGCATGATGCCCGTGGCTAACAACGATCCCACCGACCCCCGCCGCGAGCCGTTCAACAACTACCTCGCCACTGGTATGCCCAACAACGTCACCTACCAGTCCTGGAACAACCGTTTCGACTATCACGCCAACGACAAGCATCGCTTCTTCTTCCGCTGGCTCAAGAGCAGCTTCGAGGAGGATGCCCAGGGATTCACTTACGAGTCCGAACCCGGTCTCATGGACTGGGATGAAATCCGCCCCACCATTAGCGGCGCTGTCGACTGGACCTACACGGCCAACGCCACTACGGTTCTCAATGCATCGGTCGATGCCACCCGCTTCACCAATCATCAGCAGCGCCGCGGCACCCGCGCGTACAAACCCACCTCCGTGGGCCTTCCGTCGTACATGGACGATAAGTGCGCCAGCAATTGCCTGCTGCCCCGCGCCATCTGGATTGGCATGCCCTATTGGGGTTCCAACGACTCATTCCTCTCCGTCCCGCTTGACCCTGGTCACAAAGGCCGCCAGCAGTCGGCTAAGTTCAACTTTTCGCAGGTGCGCGGCTCGCACTCGCTCCGCGCCGGCATCGACTTCCGCCAGCACTACCGAACCACTGTCGTCAACGGCGGCTTCACATCCGGAAACTTCACTTTCGCCAACACCTTCGTCCGCAAGGACGAAGACGGGTTCAATCCTAATGGCACCCTGGGTCTCAGTTGGGCCACGTTCGCTCTCGGCATGCCCACCGGCATGTCGGTTGACACCAACGACAGCTTCGCGCTGATGAATCCTTACTACGCCTGGTATGCGCAGGACACCTGGCGAGTCAGTCGCAAGTTGACTCTCACTCTCGGTCTACGCATCGAATACGAGCGCGGTCCTACCGAACGCTACAACCGGGCCATCGGCTACTTCGATCCCAATCTCGAACTGCCGATCACCGCCGCCGCGCAGGCGGCTTATGCGCGCAACCCCCTGCCCGAGTTGCCGGCAAGCCAGTTCGTCGTCCGTGGTGGTTCCGTCTACACCGGCGTCAACGGCGCTCCCCGCGAACTCTGGCGCAGCGAGCTAATGTGGCTCCCCAGGGCCTCCGCTGCCTACCAACTCAACAGCAAGACCGTTATTCGCGGCGGCTACGGAATTTATTACGACACGCTCAATGTAATGAACCAGGCAGCCGACCAGTACGGCTACTCGCGTTCCACCAACACCGTTCTCACGAACGATTTCGGCCAGACGTGGCTCGCCGGCGATCCGGTGAACAACATTTCGCCGCTCACCAATCCATTCCCCATCCGTTCCAATGGCACGCGCTTCGACGTTCCTTTGCAGAATGCGCTCGGCTCCATGGCCCGCGTCGGCCAAGGTTGGACCTTCACCCGCTATGATCGCGACCATCCGCGCGTCCAACGCTGGCGCGTGGGCGTGCAACGCGAGCTATCGAGCAACATCCTGGTTGAAGGTTCCTACTGGGGCCAATGGGCCGACCGCTTCGCACCCAGCACCAACCTCCGCCTCGACTACTTGCCACAACAGTATTGGGCCACCGGTAACGTCCGCAATAACACCATCGCCAATGAAATGAACCGCCAGGTGCCCAACCCCTTCCACATCTCGAACTTTGCCTCCCTGCAGACGTCGAACCCCGTGCTGTACCAGCACCTCTCCACGCTGGGCCAGTTCACCAGCACAACGATCGCCAAGAACCGGCTTCTGCGTCCCTTCCCGCATATGAATAACCTGCAGGACAATGGCGGCAGCGCCGGTAAGGCGCGCACGAACGCTGTCGAGTTCAACTTCACCAAACGCTTCGCCCGCGGATTCAACCTAAACGCTTCCTACACTCGGATGTTCCAGTCCAATAAGGCCATCCTGGAAAACGAATTCGAATCGGAAACGCGTATTTGGTGGCCGAGCGACTCAGCGCGGCCTCACCGCTTCACAGCCACGGCCATCGTCGAGCTTCCCTTTGGCCGCGGCCGGCAGTTCTTCCAATCCGGCATCCTGAATCACATCCTCGGTGGGTGGCAAGCCGCGGCCACCTACGAGTTCCAGAATGGACCCCTACTGTCATGGGGCAATCTCTTCTACAACGGCGGCATCAACTCCTTTGAAGCGGACGCAACTTCAGGCTCCAAGACGCTCGACCAATGGTTCAATACGAACGTTCCATTCGAGCGCGCCTCCGCCAACCAGCCCACCGGCCCTCATGTGCGAGTCTTCCCGCGCTTCTTCAACGGGCTTCGCGCCGATGGCCTTAGCCAGTGGAATGGCAACCTGTTGCGCGAGATCAAAATCACGGAAGCCATCCGCTTCCAGTTCCGCGTCGACGCCATCAATCTGCAAAATCGCTCGCAAATGAGTGCTCCCGACGTCAATCCTGTCTCCACGAACTTTGGTAGAGTAACAAGCCAGACGTCGTCTCTCAACCGCTTTTATCAAATGCAAGCTCGAATTCAGTTCTAAGGAAACCGGTATGTTCCCGAATCAATACAATCGCCGCACCTGGCTGCAATCTCTCCTCTACGGCCCCGCCGCCCTATTCAGCATGGAGGCCTTCAACGCGAAGCGTTGTGACGCCGCCGCGGCCATCGGCCCTAACGACAACATTAAGGTCACTAAGATCGAGTCGTTCGTCCTGAAGAACACTTGGGTCTTCGTCAAGATCTCTACCGACGCCGGCGTCACTGGCTGGGGTGAGATGTTGAAGGACGACGCCAAGGCATGCGCGGCGGGCGCGCTCGAAGTCTCCGACTATCTGGTCGGTAAAGATCCCCGCCGCGTAGGCTTCCACTGGCAGGCAATTCACCGCGGTGCGTTCTACCGCGGCGGCCCGATCAAGACCGCCATCTCCAGCGGCATCGACCAGGCTCTCTGGGACATCACCGGCAAGTGTTACGGCGTGCCCGTGTACAAGCTGCTGGGCGGCCCGACGCGCGACCGCGTGCGAGTCTACGGCCAGATCAACGAGAAGACCGGCATCAACGCAATGAAGGTCGGCCTGCGCGGAACCAAGCGTTCGCCGTTCAAATACAACGAAGGCCAGATGTTCGTCGAAGAAGTCGTCGAACGGTTCAAGGCGCTCCGCGAAAAGGTCGGTAAGGGCGTCGACATCGGCGTCGAGTTCCACGGTGCGGTTCAACCGCCCACGGCGAGCGTGCTCATAAAGGCGCTGGAGCCCTACTATCCCTGGTTCTACGAGGAGATCGTGCAGGCGCTCAACGTCGACGTCATGGCCGAACTCGCCAAGAAGACCCATATCCCCATCGCCACCGGCGAGCGCATCTTTACCAAATGGGGATTCAAGGAGATCCTCGAAAAACGCGCCGCCGTCATCCTGCAGCCCGACGTCTGTTATGCCGGCGGCATAACGGAGCTGAAGATCATCGCCGGCATGGCCGAGGCTTACTACTCGCCGCTTGCCCCGCACAATCCGCAAGGCCCCTGCTCGCTCGCCGCCAGCATGCAGATTGCCGCGTCCATTCCCAACTTCCTGATTCAGGAACGCGGTGACAACGAATACTCCGACCTCCTCGCCAAGCCCCTTCCACCTGTGAGCAATGGCCATCGTCCTCTGTTCAGCGAGCCAGGTCTTGGCATTACCATCGATGAGAACAAGCTGATGGCCCAGGTTGGCGAGCCGCGCCCCTATCGCGTACGCTACGACGACGACGACGGCTCCGTGGTCGATTGGTAAAAAAACGGAAAGGGAGCCGCGGCGAATGGCTCCCTTTTCGTCTACGGTCGGCTACTTCGATTTGCGCCCCGAATATTTCGTCAGCAGCCCCATCAACTTCTTGGCGGCGTCGGGTGCGGCGAGCCCGCTCCTCACAATCTGTGCGTTCTCGTAGGCCTTCCCATACATGTCGGTATTCACATCGATGTCCTGGCGCAGCGTTGCCCCCTGCAGGGACACGCCCGCGAACACGCCGCGCGACCGCGACCATGTGAGAATTTCCGCCGTCATCATCGCGTCGGTCTGGGCCGATGCGTCGCGCCCCACCGGGCCTGCCGCCACGCTCGCGTCGCCGCCGAGTGTGAATTTACTCTTCAACAGCCGCTCTGAGCCACGCTCGTTCATCACGAGCATGATCACGTCGGTCTCCGAACCGCCGATCTGAAAGCCGACGCTGCCGCCTTCCACGCGAATCGCGCCCGGAGCGCTCCAGCCGGCGCCGCCCTTGTTCCGGCAGGAAAGGAATCCGCGCCCGAACTTCGCACCCACGATGAAGGCCCCCTTCTTCATGCCGGGCACGAGCACTACGCACTCGCTCTTGTCCAAAAACGTCTGCGGAATCGCCTTGTCGGAGATTCCCATTATTTCTTCAAATACCACCGCCGCGCGGTCCAGTCGCTCGGTGTTGTCCTTATTCGCGGCCATGACGCCGAACGCGCCCAGCATCAGTACTGAAATCGATTTCTTCATCTCCGTGAACTCCTTCATCACATGATCGCACTCCGGCTGCGCCCTTACAGCCCTTCCGGCAACTTCTCCGGTTTGCCCGCATACATCCCCGCGACCGCATAAACGTTTTGATGGATGGTTTCGCAGATGGTTTCCAGTGGAAGGTCGTTTTCGTCGCTGCCGAACGGGCCTTCAATCTCCACGCCGATCTCCTCGATACCGAGGAACGTGTAGGCCACCAACAGCACATCGAGCAGAGTCCACCAACCGAACTGATCCACCAGCGCAAAGGGTAGAGTGAAGCAATAAATGATCAGCGCGCGGCGTAGATGCACGACATATGCGAACGGTAGCGGCGTCTTCCGGATGCGCTCGCACCCACCGAGATAGCCGATCAGCAATTGCACGTTCTGGTCGATGGCCATCTGTACGATGTCACTGATTTTGCCTCGCTCACGCGCTTCCAGTAAGCATTGGCTGATTCGCAATGCCGCATGCAACGCCAGGTGTTGCGAGCTTTCCAATTCCCCGCGTTCGGCTGCGTCCAATTCCTTCGCCGCCGGCCCCAGCGAATGGTCGCCACGCAACGTGCTCATCGCCGCCCAGGGGAAAATCGATGTCCAACGCGTCAAGCGCCAGAGCAGGTCTTGCGCTTCGGCCAAGTGCACTGTACCCATGCGCGCCAGATTGCGCGTCTCGTTCACTATGCCGCCCCATAGCTTCCGCCCTTCCCAAAAACGGTCGTAGGAGGCGTTGGTGCGAAATACGAGAAGAAGGCCCAGGGCTACGCCGACCAGTGAGTGTATGGTTACGCTCATACCCACGGGGCGCACCCAGGTGTGGACCGAAAGCACGATCGCCGCCCACAAGACACATGCCAAAACGCGGTAAGAGATTTCGCGCACCAGCGTGCCGCGAATGTCGAAAAGATGGTCCAGCCACTTGTGCGGATCGTAGTGAATCATGTCGTCTCGACTATTTTGACGCCTTGGGCCTTGGCTCGGAGCAATCGCGAGACAATGGCACTGTGGAGAGATCTAGCTTTCTTCGCCTTCTGCTGCTGCTCCCCGCCGCTCTTTGGGCTGCGCCGCGGTCCATGCGGGCGAAGTTAGACGCCATCGAGAACAAGCAGGTGCCCAGCGGCCAAACGGTACGCTTTGCGCGGCAGGAGTTGCTGGACTACGCGCGCGAAGAACTCGTACGCAAGAAAGTGTCTGGCATCCGCAATATCAATTTCGTTCTCGCCAACAATCATGCGACCGGCGCCGCTCTCATCGACTTCCACCGCGTGCAGGAGAGCGTGCAGGGCCATCCGCCTGGCATTCTGTCGCGCTTGCTGCTCAGTGGAGAACGTAGTGTGGAAGTGGAGCTCCGGCTATCGTCTGAGCGCGGCTGGTGCCGTATAGACGTGATGTCGGTGGAGGTCGACGGCTGGGACATCAACGGCCGGGCCCTCGACTGGCTCATCGATAACTACGTCATGCGGCGCTACCCCAGGGCGAAGATCAACACCTGGTTCCAGCTCGAGAGCAACATTAAACAGGTGGCGCTCACCCCGTCTGAATTAACCGTGCTGATCGCTTAACCCCCGCGATACTCGCAGCCTGCCGTGCACGTCTCGTGGATCACGATGCGGCTCAGCCGCGGCAGTCCCGGCTTCAACCGCCGCCAGATCCAAATCGCCAGGTTCTCGCTCGTGGGATTTTCCAACCCTTCGACCTCGTTCAGGTAGCAGTGGTCCAGCGCTTCAAATACTGGCGCGAACGCCGCCTTCACATCGGCGAAATCCATCACCCAGCCAAGCTGCGGGTCAAGCTCGCCTTCGCAGCACACGCGCACTTGGAAGCTGTGCCCGTGTAATCGCGCGCACTTGTGTCCCTCCGGAACGTGTGGGAGCCGGTGCGCGGCTTCGATGCGGAACTCCTTGAAGATCTCCACGCCGCCTACATTTTACCCAGTGCGTGCTCGGTTGCCACGAATGAACGCAGTTCTTCTTCAAATCCCGGCGTGCACGTCACGCAATTTCCACCGTAGACGCTGCGGCCGCCATCGAAATTAAAGAACACTCCGCCCGCCTCTTCGGTGATCACCTGGATGGATGCCAGATCCCATGGTTTCGCCCCCTGCTCGATCCAGGCGTCGGCGTGACCCGCCGCCACGAACATCGAATCCATCGCCCCGCCCAAGCTGCGTACTGCCCAAAACCTGTCCAGCCAGTGGATGAGGTCGTCGGCAAACGGCCAGCGCGTGATGTTCTGCATCGAGTTCACACAAATGACGCCTTCGCCGATCTCGTTTTTCCCCGAAACAAAAATGCGGTTCTTTGTACCATCCGGATTGATGCGCCACGCGCCATGCCCGCGCACGGCATAGTAGGTTTCCCCCAGGGCAGGGAAATGCGCCGCGCCGAGCGCTACCTCATCGCCCACCTCAAGCGCCAATAACATCGACCACAGCCGGTTCCGCCGCACGTAATCTCTCGTCCCATCAATGGGATCGATAATCCATTGCCTGCCGCTCACCGACAGCCGCGACGCTCCTTCCTCGCCCATCTGCCCGTCCTCGGGAAATGCCGCCACCAACCCTTCCGCAAACAGTACTTCGCAAGCCCGGTCAGCCTCGGTCACTGGCGAGTCGTCGGCTTTCGCATCCGCCGTTACCCCTTTGCGCTGATACTCCAACGCCACCTCGCCGGCTTTACGCAGAAGGCCCAGCGCAAC
>DASRHX010000614.1:0-5066 GCA_035650295.1 Bryobacteraceae bacterium
GGTCGAGCGCGGAGTTTTGGTCGAAAAGGAAGCGGCCTTCCACGAAGGCACTTTGCTGGTTACGGCTCGCAATCGAGGCCAAGCCTTGGCGGCGTCGGCCGTGACCCTTAGCATTTATCGAGCCGGAGACGTGCAGCACGAGTTGATCGACCAGGCGATCGCGGGAGCGCCGCTGCGCCTGGAAACCGGGCGTTACGACGTGAAAGCTGTGCTGACCGCGGCGAGCGACCAACCGGAACTGTGGTTTCGCGGCATCGAGATCCGCGATGGCGAAACCGCGAATCGAAGTGCCGACTTCGCCGCCGGTTTCCTCAAAGTCAGCGCACGCATCGAAGGCGGGGAGCAACTGGACGGCTTTCGCGCCTACGCTTATGTGTACTCTTCGAAGGACCACCAACAGGCAATTACCTACTTCCCGGCCGGCGAAACGGCGCTGCTTTCGGAGGGCAGCTACGACGTGCGCGTAGAATTCGCGCGCTCGAACGATCACCCCGATGTCTGGAAGTACGGAGTGGCGGTGCGGGCTGGTCAAGTGGCCGAATATCGCGCGGCTTTTCGCACCGGGCGGCTGATCGTTCGCTGCCTTCGCGCGGGCAAGGAACTGCTCGGCGACAACGTGTTCGTCTCGGCCTTCGCAAAAGGCGAGCGTCGCACGCCCGCGGCCCAGGCACGATCCAGCGAAGAGATGGTGCTCCAGGCAGGGGAGTACGACGTGCGCCTGCGCACTACGGCTGCACCTCCCAAAGAGATCTGGGTCTCAGGCGTGAATGTCCGTTCGGGTCAGCTGAGCGAGCAAAATGCGCGGATCGACTGACTAGGCCGAGGCCCACGCACCCGCGCGTGATAAGGATGCGTCGGGCAGTGGGCTTTAGTGAACCAGCGTAATCTTCTGCACCTTTACCGAAGCCGAGCGATCGTCGCCGGACAAGCCGAAATTCAGGAAATCGGTTGCTGGTGTGACGCGCAGCCTGCCTGGCAGCTTCTTGATAACAAACTTTCCGTCCGTGCCTTCGATCGCACCCTCCACCTGCCCGACGGATTGCGCGCCGCGAATGTCTGAGGAGATCCGGAACTTGCTGCCGGCCGCAGCGTTGTCGCACGAGTAGGTGATCTCGACCGAGTACGAGCCGTCGAGAGCCTTGTACGGATACCACCACAATGCATTCGATTCCTGTTCGAACTTTTTGAAATTCGTGGCACTCGTCGTCGCCCAGTCGTATCGCACCTCTTCTCCGCGCAGGCGCGACTCCCAGGCGTAAAGATCGAGCCGCGCGGGAATGACTCCAGCGCGATGCGCCGCGGCCACGCGCGGCACCTGATCCGCGATGTTTACACCGAGCACCGTGTCGTTCGCATCCACGGCCTTCTCGGGAAGCTCGAAGCTCACCTTGCCACCGGATTGCTTGAACTTCACCGGCACGTTGTTGGCCAGGAACGACGCACTGGTGACCTTGCTCTCTAAGCCTTCCATCGTGAGGTTTGTGCCCGGCCAATTGAGGATGTGAACGTACAGCCTGCCCGGCTTCACCGTAGCGCGCCAGGTGATGCCATTCACCGCGAACGGACTGGGCGTCGTGCGATAGATCGACTCCCCATTGACCTTGAGCCAGCCGCCGATGGTGCGCAGGATATTCTGGCTGGCCTGCGGAATCACGCCTTCTGCCGTCGGGCCGACATTCAACAGATAATTGCCGCCCTTGCTCGTGACATCGGCCAGTTTGGCAATCAGGTCGCGTGGGTCTTTCCAGTTGTTGTCGTTCTTCTTGAATCCCCAGGTGTCATTGAGCGTCGCGGGCACTTCCCACTTGCCGTCCTTGGTGTAGACCTGCTGCGGAATCGCGTTGTCTCCGGTCTGCGTGTAGTCGTGGCGGCCATGGCCAATGCGGCTGTTGATGAGGCACGAGGGCTGCAGTGACTTCACCATGCCGCGCAGATCGGTCACCTGCTTCACCGATAGCAGTCCCGGAGTGTCGAACCAGATGAGCGAGAGCTTTCCGTAATTGGAAAGAATCTCCTTGATCTGCGGGAAGACCTTCTTTTCCAGATAAGGCTGTGCGTCGCGCTTCTCGGGGAAGTCCCAATTGTTGCCCCTGCCGCCGGCCTCGTGCCAGTCCTGATCCTGCGAATAGTAAAATCCGAAGTCTATGTTGCGTTGCGCGCACGCTGCCGACAACTCCTTCATTGGGTCGCGATGAAATGGCGTGGCATCGACAACATTGTAGGGCGAGGCCTTCGAGCCGTACATGGCAAAGCCGTCATGATGCTTCGATGTGATCACCAAGTACTTCATGCCCGCGTCGGCGGCTAGCTGCGCCCACTGGCTCGCATCGAATTTCACGGGGTTGAACTGGTTTGCCAACCCCTCGTATTCCTTTACGGGAATCTTCTCGCGGAACATGATCCACTCACCGATGCCGCGCACATACTTGCCCTTCCATTCGCCAGCGGGCAAGGCATAGAGTCCCCAATGAATGAACATGCCGAACTTGATGTCGTCGAAGTTCTGCAGAGCCTTTGCGGTGGCCGGATCGGGAGTGGGTTGGGCGGTGAGACACAGGGCCGTCAGCAGCGCGGCGAGCATCGAGACAGGTTTCATGAGAGCACCTTTCGCGGAGCAGTGTATCACTTCAGTTAGCGCGAAAGTAAGGGCAAATTGAGAATTGTTACCTCTGGACGGCAGCCCAAGCGCACTCCTCCCACGTTCCCGACGCCGCGAGTGGTGTAGATGTGGCGGCCGTCGAAGCGGTTTAGGCCGGCGACGTAGCGCCGATCGCGTACCGGCGCATAACGAGGACCCTCGAACGGGATCATCACCTGCCCGCCGTGCGTATGGCCGCAGAGCATCAACTGCCACGGGTATGGTCGCAACAGTTCGTTCGCGTCGGGGTTATGGCAAAGGACAAGTATCGACCCGCCTGGAGCTACTGCTCGAAATGCACGCGGAGCGTCTACTTGGTCTGACCAATAGTCACCCACACCAATAAGGTTCATGCGCGCCTGGGGAAGCTCCACCGCGAGCGCACGGTTGTGCAGGAGTTCGACGTGCGCATCCTCGAGGAGCCGCGTAACGGCTTGATGAGTTGGGTAGCCGCCGCGCGCGCCCGCCCATGATCCGCCGTCATGATTTCCTAATACAGCGAACGTAGGCTTGGCCGCGCTTAACCGGCGAAGAACTTGGGAGTAGCGCGAAGTGTCGGAGTCCAGTCCCTGGGTCACGAAGTCGCCCGTGAGGCAGACGATGTCCGGGTTCTGCGCCAATCCCGCGGCAACCGCGCCTTCGATCAGCGACCAGGGCACGCACCAGGAGGCGTGCAAATCGGAAAGATGGAGGATGCGCACACTCGCCGGCGAGGCGACAGATGCGGGCACTGCCGTGTGTGTCACCTCCAGCCAGCGGGGTTCCAATACGGTGGCGTAGGCCACACCGGAAGCTCCGGCGGCAAGACCCAAGCCGAGAACGTTGCGGCGGCTGATCATCGGGACGAACCTCTATTTTGTATCGGCACCCAAGGCCAATACAAATAGAAGCGAATCCTGGCGCGTACGGATGCCGCTGAACTCATAGAGCGGCCGCCCGTACCATGAGAACCGAAGTTCGGGGCGAAGGCGCATTCGGCCGAATGCAAATTCCACGCCTCCGCTCGCCGCAATGCCGAAGGTGGTACGGTTCGGTACGCTCCAGGGAATCTCGAACAGCGGGGCCTGTGTTGTACCTACCAGCCACTCTGCTTGGCTCGCCCGGCGGATCGCCGGACCCAAACCAAAAACCAGTGGCGCCATACGGACTTTCATCATGAGCGGCGCGTCCCAGGCATAGCCGCGGACAATACTGACCGAGGTCTGCTGCGCATAGTAGGTAAACTCGCTATGTCCGAACCGCCTGGTGAGAAAGCTGCCTTCGAGGGAGTAACGAGGGTGAAAGTGCCACGTCACATAAGCTCCTGCCGCGAATCGCCGTGTGGGAGCGTCGAAAGTGTTCGGGACAAGAATGATGAAGTCTCTCTCCGTTCTCTCATAGGTATTGAGCAACGGCACACCCGCGAGGAGTCCGAACTCGAATGAGCCTGGCGCACGTGGCAACGCGGCGGGCGCAGCGTCATTTTGCGCGTAGGCGATGTTGAGCAGCGCATCGAATTGCGTGCGATTCAGGCGCGAGCCCGAGGAGGTGCTGGAGGTACGCTCTGTGTCCCAATAGGTAAGCCGGACGCCCGGCGTCAGACGCAACGCCCCTGCGGAAAACTCGACGCCTGCACCGATGGCTCCGCCGATGCTCGTGCGGCGATCGAACGAGGCGGGGGATGTCGTGTCGAGCGGCTCCGTCTCTCTGGTGCCCGGCGGGGGAAAGAATGTGATACTAGTGCGCTTGCCGGTTTCCCGGACGCCGGTGATGCGGCGCAATACAGGTCCCGCAGCGAGTGTGATGTGTGTGCGCGAGGTAAGTCGCAGGCGCGATTTGGCGAGTAAGGGAAACTCCCACGCGTTGCCGGTGGTGGAGGAGACGATTTCGGTGTACGGGCCGCTGATGAACTGTCCTCCACGGGAGTTGGAGTCGAAGCCGAAGCGCTTATAGAGGAAGCCGGTCTCGATGGTAAGTGGTCCGGCGATGGGGAACTCGAGCGACGGCCCGAGTGTATAACGGCGCGCGGCTGAGTCGACGCGAGAGAAGCCGAAGCGGTTGCTGGTTTGCCTGTCGAGGATCGGGGAGGTGACAGGCACGCCGGCCGTTACGCCCACCTGCATTTGGGCGCTTAGAATAGCGTTCCCAACCAAGCCGCTACCTTGGGCCATTGCTGCCAGAACCCAAGCCCCGAGATGCCGAAGTAGAAGACGGCGCACGCGATGAGGCCGAATTGCGCGAACAGTCCTGGCTTGAGCTCTTGCGGCAGCAGCCGCCGCAGGACCGCCAGAGTGTGCAGCGCTGTAAAGCCCAAAGCGAAGTTCCACATCACGCCGGTGGCGATCGCCAGCACAAGGGGGTTCGGCGTGATGCGCAAGGCCACCAGTCCCCAGAAGAAATACACGGCGAGGATCGTGTAGTAAACGATCTTCACCTTGTTCGTCTCCAT
>DASRHX010000615.1:0-4931 GCA_035650295.1 Bryobacteraceae bacterium
CGTTGAGCCCCTCGTTTACCTGCATCGGAAATCCGCCCACGCGACTCACCAGCACGGGAAGTCCGGTGGCCATCGCTTCGACGACAGCATTCGAGTAGTTCTCGTAATCGCTCAAGAGGCAGAAGCAATCCGAGGCTTGCAGATGCGCGGCAACGCCACTCTTATCCAACTGGCCCGTAAAGACGACTGACGATTCCAGCCCCGCCGCCGCGGTGCGCAGCCGCTTCTCAAGCGCGCCCCCGCCGACGATCAGCAGCTTCGCTTTTTCGTTGCGCTCCCGGAGCCGCCTCATGCACTGAATCAGAAACGAGAGTCCTTTGCCTTCGATCAACCGTCCCACGGTGACCATGACAAACTCTTCCTCGGAAATTCCCCGCTCTCGCCGCACCTGCTTTCTCATGGCGCCGGACCAATCCGGGTGAAAGAGGCTGCCATCGACTCCAGGTGGAACCTCGTCGACGCCGATTCCCAACTCCGAACGGAAGTAGCGAACCGCATCGCCGTGCGTAAACATCGCGGCGCGAGGATGATCGCCAATACCCCGTAACTGCCCGGACTGGAACCACGCCGGAGGCCCGGGGAAGCGCATCACCACCGCGTGGCCTTTGCGCAACAGCGATTGGGCGAGGTGGGGAATCGCAAGCATCTGCACGACATCGATCGACCTCTGCCGGATCAAACGGCTCAACGTGGAAGCCGAGGCATACTCGAAGATCCGCATGTCCACTTGCGCGAATACTCCGGGCAGGCGGCGGATCTTGCCCGCTAACTGGTACATGTAGCGCCGGACATACGGGATGGTGACGCCCACCGATTCAATACCGCCGATTTCGCTTGGGATGTGCTGGCCGGGTGGACAGGCAGTGAGGATAACAACCTTGTGGCCCATTGACTGCAATCCGAGCGCAAGATGATGGTCGTAGTTTTCGCCACCACCCCAGGCCGTACCCATCATGCGGTTTACCAGCAGAATGTTCACAGTTCGATATGCCCCTTCCAACCCGGATTCGGCTCGAATGCAAACGAGTCACCCGGCCTATCCACCGCAAGACACGACCACCGCGCGGAATTGGAGACTGTTCGGATTTCCGAAGGTGGAAAGTCCTCCAGACCAGCCGATTCCGAGAAGGCGTGGCACAGCGTTGGAATCGACTGCCAGCGGTATCCCATAAGGCGAGCCATCGCCGCATCCACGGCTGAAGGAGACGTTCCGGCGATGAGGACTCCGCACGGTTTCGGATGAGGCGACAATGGACCATCTCGCTCCCCGGCGAGGATGCCGTCGACCAGCGAGAAGACTCTGCGTTGCGGCCTGTCATGGAGGACGCCATTGGCATCGGCATAACGGACAATCCGGTTCAGGTCGATCGTCGTCCGGCTGATCGTATCGTTGCCATACCATCCGCCATCCCACATGTCGTTGCCGGTCTTGCGCATGTGCGCCATCTGCAACGCCCGATGTGTCACCGCGGCCACTTTCCTTACGATCGTGCCGCCGTGCCGTTCTTTGTAGTCGAGCAACCGCGAGTCGGCTCGCTTGAGCACGCTCGATCGTGCGTACTCGTCGCCACCGCTGTCGGCCGCGCCTTGGACGTGATGCGGAAGACAATCCTTGTGCCCGTTTACCCCGATGAAATTCTTCAGGCACCCGGTGATGCCTGCCTTGTGGTGCGTCTTCATCTTGGGCAGGTTTAGCACCACGTCGGCTCGCAGTAGCGTATTGGCGACGACGTAGGAGTGGCGCCCTCGGCCATGATGCTTCTCCATGCCCGCCGGGTCGTAGCAGGGGACACGATAGCGCCCCTCGCGCTCACGGCTCGCGTGCAGGCTCGCGGGGCCAAGGTCGATGGTCGTATAGCCCATTGGATCTCCGCAATTGGGATGAAGCACAAGGACCTTTCCGAACAAGGTCTTCCTCTCGGTGACGGCGCGCACCAGCCGCAGATCGCGTAACTCCACCGGCACGCCGCGGCTCTCATAGAAAGCGGAAAGGCTGGCGACCCCTGAAAGACGGCATACCTCGTCGAAGTCGCACGACTGCAATGGCGCGTCGGCGATCACGAGGTCGCCCTCGCCCGCCATGGCCAGCCAGGCATAGTCGGCAACGGCGCGAATGACGGAGGCGTGAGTGTAGATGGCATCCGTGTTAAGGCCGTGCGGATGATAGTGGCGCACGAGGTTGGGTTTGATCAGCACGCGCATGCCGGGCTGAATCCACTCTCCAAGCGGATTCCAGTCTCGCCCTCCGAACCGTTGCGCGTCCAATCCCAGCAGTTGAAAAATCTGGCGGACGGCGTCGTAAACCGCGTTTGGTTGTGCCGAAAGATCACGCAGCCGGTACTCGGGATACAACTCGCCCGGTGAATAAGGCGGGGCGGGATAGCTCGCCGTGCCTGCGTCGGCGACGGCGACCTGACGTGGCGATACGCCAGCGCCGTTCATCGCTCACCTGCCTTCGTGCAGCTCATCGCGCACTCGCCAGTTCATCCAGCTTCACGCGCGAGATCGTAAACCGGTACTTACCCGACGCGGTTTTGGGAATCTCGTCGCGGATCTCCAGGCGCAGCCGCGCCGAAGGACCGATGAAGGCGCGGATCTCCGATTCCAAATGCCGGCCCAATTCGCCGCAATACCCGCCGCCCGGCACGATGCGCAGAACATAGTCGTCGACGGCGTCCTGAATGAACTGGAATTGCTCCACCTCCGGACGGCCGTAGAAGAGGTGCGTGAAATATTCGCCGTGCACGATGCGGCCGTCGGGCATCAGGAAATTGTCGGAGGTGCGTCCGAGGACGTCGACAAGCCGCGGAGTGGTGCGGCCGCAGGCGCACGGGCGGTCGTCAAGCAGGCCCATGTCGCCGATGCGGTAGCGCAGAAACGGCATGGCATGGTTGTGCAGCACGGTGATGACGATTTCTCCGGGACGCCCCACAACGGGTTCGAGCGTGACCGGATCTACCGTTTCCACGATGTGGCCCGCCGAGGTGATATGCAGGCCCGCGTGTTCGCCGCACTCGGCCGCCATCGCCGAGACCTCACGGCTGCCGTAGCGGTTGAATACCTTTGCTGGAAAGACCTCTTCGATCTCGCGGCGCATCTCCTCGGTAAGCCGTTCGGCCGCCGAAATAATGGCCACGCGCGGATAGCTCGGGCGAACGCGGTTGCGCTTCAGGTGCCGCGCCAGCAAGTGGATCGAACTGGCATAAGCCTGAATCAGATCCGGCTGGAACTCTTCCATCTGGCGGTGGTAAGCATTCATGCGCGCCGCGCCCATGTCGAAGGTGTCCAGGTAGCGGTGATTGAGCAGCCATAGCTTCAGCTTTCCCCAGCGCGACTCGATCTGGCGCTTGTCCTGCGGAGCGCCCCACAATTTCGCCAACCTGGCTCCGGTAAAGGCGCCCGCCATCTCGTTGCACAGGCGCGTGGACACGCTCATGTGGACCTTGTAGTGGCGGTCCTGGTAGAAGCGGATCGGGATGCCCGTGGAACCGCCGCTGAAGTTCGCATACACGCCTTGCGCCCCCGGCACGCAAAGATCCCGTTCACGTTGGCGCAAGACGTCCTTGGTGAGGAAGGGTAATGAAGGAAGATCTGAGAGTGTGAAACTCTCTGACTGTTTGCCCAGGCGATCCATCACCTGTTTCCAATAAGGTGCTTTGATGGCAATCGCCAGCAACTCGCGCAGCCGCTTCTCCTGTTCCCGGCGGACATCCTGAAGTGGCCGCCACATGAGCCGGCAATCCAGCTCATAGGCCTGCTTGATGTGGCGCCGGTAGGGAGAGAGTTCCAGCAAGGCGGTCTTCCATGAGCTCTGTGCGATGCGGTCGGCAATTCTTTGCATGGCAATTCGTCCTTAGTCGGGAAACAACTCGTCGCAATGAGCGAACGTTGCGCCGTTTTGCGCGGCATAGTCGAGGAAGCGATAGAACAGTTCGCGCACGGTGCCCTGCAGTTCCCAGTAGTGGACCGCGACGATGAGGTCGGCGCCCAGCCGCCGGCACATGGCGAACCGGGTGATGAGATTCTCCCACCGGCAGTTCTGCGTCAGGCTGAGCGAAGGGAGCAGCCACGCTCCGCCGAAGCGTTCCGCTCGCGGGCAGGGTAGGTTGTGGAAAAACTCATAGGCGAGCCTTCGGGCCAGCATCCCGCCCGCCGTTGGGAATCGAAGGAATTCGCGCCATCTCCTGGCCGGAACCGTTGCCAAAAGGTGCGGGAAGGTCTTGCCGACAGCACGCATCGCCGAAAGCCGGATCGTGTTGCCTGGCGGAACGAACGCTCGCACCTGGCAGCCGAGCACCTCTTCTAGATGCTGCCTGCCCAATGCCGCTTCTTTGCCGAGACGGTGATCATCCTTCCACACACACTCCTGGATCAGCTCGCGCGCGGAGTTACGAACATAGGCGTGGGTATAGCCGTGGCACATCACGCTCCAGCGGCCTGTGCCGATTCCCTTCCGCAAGTAGGCAGCCAACTCCGGGTTTCCGCTGAGCGGCTGCGGCGCCCCGCTCTGAAAGAACCGGACGGGGTCCCCCAGATAGAAACTCTCGACGGCGAACGGGGTCACGGCAAGAGACACAGGTACGGATGCGCCTAAGGGCGCATACACTTCTTCCAGTTCCGCGGGGCGGGTGTAGTAATTCGTGTCGTCGTCGCGTATCGCCAGCCGCATGAAAATTCCCGCTTCCTTAGACCACTACCTGCAAGACGTCGTCGTAAATATTGCCGAGGCGTTGCGCCTGTGCGCCGGCGCTGAACAATTGCTCACAGCGTCGCCTTCCGGCATCGCCTTGGGCCCTGCGCAGCCTCTCGTCGCGAGCGAGCAGATGAAGAACACGCGCCAACTCACCCGCATCGCCTGGCTCCACAAGCGAGCCCGTCTCGCCGTCGACAACCGACTCGCCGATCCCGCCGGTATCGGAACCGGCAACAGG
>DASRHX010000616.1:0-6952 GCA_035650295.1 Bryobacteraceae bacterium
ATACTGCACGCCCGATGGACAGGCCGACTCGCACCCTCGGCAGGCCAGGCATAACTCCATGTGCTCGACGTAACTCGGCGTGATCGATGCGCCCGCCGCCACCTGATTCATCTGGTAAATCCGCCCGCGCGGCGAATCCATCTCGACCCCCAGCTCGCGATACGTCGGGCACGAATTCAAACAAAGCCCGCAGTGCACACACTTATCGAGGTCCGACTGCCGCGGCTTGTCCGACAGGACTTCAAATCCTTCCATACAACCGCCCCTTATTTAGTAGATGCGCCGGATCGAACATTGCCTTCAGCTTTTCCATCAATACAAAATCCCTGCCCGGATTCGGCCATCGGTCCTCCGCTCCAAATCCCACCGGCGCCGATTCCACCACCGGCTGCAATCCCTGCGCGAGCGCCTGTTTCATCCAAGTCCGCGCTTCGGCGCCATCGATGAACCCTCCATACACAACTCCATTGCCCGCCCGCGCCACTCCCGTTCCCGGAAGCGATGCGAAGAGCCCCGCCGTCTGCGTCAACGTACAAGGCGTCCTCACAAGCACGCCGCCCGGATGTTGCTCCAGAAATCGCGGTCCAAACTCGCGAATTTCTTCCCACAATGCAGCCTCGCCAGCACCATCCAACACCTCCGCGCCCGGCAACTCCTGCGTGCACCGTTCAATCACCGCATCCGTCCCGGCGCACCGAATTAGCAGTTGCGGTTCCGCTCCCGGCCTCCGCATCAAGTCATACGCCACCGGCTGCAACAACCCCCGTTGGGCTCCATCCAACCGCGCCGCCGGCAACACGAACGTCCTTGTCCTCGGCGCCACCGGCGTTAGCTTGAAGTTCACGCTCACGATCGCCGCCAGCGTGCCCCACGACCCGATCATCAGCTTCGCCATATCGAGCCCCGCCACGTTCTTCACCACCATCCCGCCCGTCTGTACCAACTTCCCTTCGAGCGTCGCGAACGTCATACCGATTACAAGATCGCGCACTGAGCCCGTCTTCAGCCGCCGCGGCCCGCTCAACCCCGCCGCTACCACTCCGCCCACCGTAGCCGTCGCCGCAAAGGGCGGATCCAGCGGAATCGCTTGCCGATTCGCCGCAAGCGTCTTTTCGAGCTCCGCCCATGGCATTCCTGCCTGCACGGAGACCGTCAGATCATGCGGCTCATACTGCAGCAGGGCTTTCAGGCCCACTGTCGAAAGCGCGACGTCCGCCTCTGCCGCCGGACCTCCATACGCACGCTTCGTTCCCGCACCCGTAATCGAAATGGTTTGCCCGCGCGCATTGGCTTCCGCCAGCACGCCCACAAGCTCTTCAGGTTGAGTAGGAGTCAATCGAATATTATGTCGCACCCCGCGGTAGGGGGTCAGTTTGAAATCGTCATTCCGGCGTTGCTTTCGCCGGGCCGCGGCTGCAGGCAGGCGAGAAGTGCAACACCGCCACTCAAACATAAGAGCTAAAGTTTTTCTGGACAGTTTGTAGAATTGCGGTCCCGCCGTTCGTCGTTATAGTGAAGGCGGGGCAACTAGCCCGGCTGAAGACCATTTCAGGAGAAGTCAATGCCGCAATATTTGGTTGCTGGTTACCTCCCCGACGACTTCGACCCGTCCCAAGCGGACGAAGCGACGGGCCGCGAGATCCACGCGCTCAACAAAGAGATGATTGCTGCCGGCGTCAGGAAATTCGCTTGCGGCCTTGGGTCCGCGAAGTCGCTGCGACCGCAAACCGATGGCGGAGTCCTTATCACCGACGGGCCGTACCTTGAGACCAAGGAACACATCGGTGGTTTTTGGATATTGGAATGCGCTGACATGGACGAGGCGGTGGCATGGGCGCGCAAAGGCGTCGCCGCCACTCGGGGGCAGGTCGAAGTGCGAGAGATTTTCTTTAACCCGGCCCCCGAACAGAGCTGAGCGGTACGGCAACAGCGAACTGGCGCTGCGCAGCGGGCCAGACGGGACAGAATATCCTCCGGCATCGCCGGCGCATGCACATCATGAACGTGTTCGCCTGACGACTAAGATGGAGTCAGGCGAGCATGAGCGATGTCCACAGGACGATCGAGGCAGTCTGGAAGAGCGAGTCTACGCGGCTCATCGCTGCGATTGCGCGCGTCACCCGCGATATCGGCATTGCCGAGGAACTAGCCCAGGACGCGCTGGTTGCGGCCCTTGAGCGGTGGCCCGACGAAGGTATCCCCGAAAACCCCGCTCCGTGGCTGATGACGGCGGCGAAGCGGCGTGCCATCGATAGTCTGCGCCGTGGGCAAATGCTTGTCCAAAAGCACGAAGAAATTGCGCGGGAGCTTCAAGGGCAACAGCAGCGGCTCGGAGAGGCTATGGAGCAGGCTCTGGATCAGGTAATCGACGATGACGTGCTGCGGCTTATCTTTACCGCGTGCCATCCGGTGCTTGCGGTGGAAGGTCGCGTCGCGCTTACCTTGCGTTTGATCGGCGGCCTCACTACGGCGGAGATCGCCCGCGCCTTTCTTGTGCCTGAGAAAACGATGGGACAGCGGATCTTTCGCGCCAAGAAGACTCTCTCTGAAGCTCATGTGGCCTTTGAGACGCCGCGCGGGGAAGAGTTGCACAGCAGGGTGGAATCAGTGCTTTCTGTGGTTTACCTGATCTTCAATGAGGGGTATACCGCGACCACGGGAGAGGAATGGATGCGTGCCGCGCTCTGCGACGAAGCGCTGCGGCTCGGACGCATGCTGGTACAACTTCTTCCCGGCGAGTCTGAAGTTCACGCACTTCTGGCTCTGATGGAACTCAATGCGTCGCGCACTGGGGCTCGCCGGGGAAGCAACGGTGCGGCGGTCTTGCTGCCGGATCAGGATCGCTCTTTGTGGGACGACGCGCGGATTCAGCGGGGAATGACCTCGCTCGAACACGCGCAAAGGCTAGGCGGTGAAGTCAAATACTATGCTTTGCAGGCAGCGATTGTCGCCTGTCACATGCGAGCTCGCGCAGCTGAAGAGACTGACTGGGAACGGATCGTTCTTCTCTATGACGCTCTGATGCAATCCGCGCCATCTCCCATCGTGTCACTGAATCGAGCAGTCGCTGTGAGTATGGCGCAAGGGCCGGCCGCTGGGCTTGATGCACTCGATGCAATAGCCGCGCTCGCCGGTGACTCCGCGCTGGCTGGCTATCATCTGCTTCACAGTGTTCGCGGAGACCTGCTGATGAAACTGGGCAACTTCCCTGAGGCGCGTGACGAAATCCAGCGCGCCATCGCCATGACGCAAAACCTGCGGGAACAGGAATTGCTGACGGAGAGACTGAAGCAGATGGAGAAAGCCGCCGCGTCAACTTAGTACGCTCTTCGTCTTTGCCGGGCCAACCTGACCCACTCCTCACCGCACTTCGCAAGTTCGGATAAGATGATCGCACCGAGGTCACGCGTTGATGAAACACTCCATCCTTCCGCTCCTTCTGCTCGCCGCCGTACTCGTCCCCGGCTCTCTCCCAGCGCAGGCTCCCGGCACACCGCGCATTCCCGGCCAAAACCCGAACGGCATGCGTGTCTTCCTTTGGACCGGCTTGAAAACCCACTCCCCCGGTCAGCACGACTACCCCCAGTTCCTCGCCGATTGGAGCAAGCTACTCACGGAACGCGGCGCCGTCGTAAGCGGTGCCTTGATTCCCCCCACGCGCGCCGACCTCGATAAGGCCGACGTTGTTGTCATCTACAAAGGCGACGTGGGCTATCTCACTGACGAAAACAAGGCCGCCCTCGAAGCCTACGTCCAACGCGGCGGAGGCCTCGTCGCTCTGCACGACGCCCTCTGCGGTCCCGATCCCGCCTACTTCTCCAAGCTCCTCGGGGGCGCGAAGAAACACGGCGAAGTCAACTTTACCCTCGAGGCCACCGTCCCCTACACCGTCGTCGACAAAGCCCACCCCATCATGAAAGACATGACCGACTTCACGCTGTTGGACGAAGCGTTCTTCAATATCACCTGGGCGACGGACCCCAAGATCCACGTCCTCGCCACCGCCGAGATCGCTGCCACTCGCAGTGCGGGCGATCATCGCGGCGAAAAGGTCCCGCAACTCTGGACCTATGAGCATCCCGCGGCGGGAGGCCAAACCGCGCGCGCATTCGTCTGGATGCAGGGCCACAACTACTCCAATTTCTCCAACTACCAAATTCAGCGCACGCTCCTCCGCGGCATCGCCTGGGCCGCGAAAAAGCCCGCCGACGAGCTTGTGAACTATGTGGCGCCACCCCGTCCGGCGCGGCCGGAAGGCGCTACGCAACCACGCACTGGACAGTAAAGGAGACTTCCACCCATGAGCGCCAGATTTACTCGCAGAAATCTCGCCCACGCCGCCGGTGCCGCCGGCCTTGTCTCTCTCACTCCCGCGCAGCTCGCCGCCGCAGCCACGACCTGGCCGATTTCGGTGTCCGGCGAAGGGATCCCAAAGATCTGTGCCTATGCCGGGCGGGACGCCGCGGCCAATCGCGCTCTCCAGCAGGTCGGCGTCTTTCACGTCATCGGTGGCGGCGGCGGACGCGGAATGCCCTGGACCGAGGAATCACTCCGCGCGATGATTGCCCGCTTCAAAGAAGAGGGCATGACGGTGGTCAACGCCATGATCGGCGGAATGAGCCACATCATCCGCGGCGGCCCCAACCGGGATCAGGAAATCGAAAACATCATCAAGTCCACTCAGGCCGCCGGCAAGGCTGGCCTACCCTGCATCGAGTACAACTTCTATGCGCACCGCCTTACCGAGGGTTACGAGGAGGAACTGGGACGTGCCGGCTCCGGGCTGACCCGGTTCAATTACGCTCGTGTAAAGGACCTGCCGCCGCTCGAACAGGAGGGCGCCCATAAGCTCGAGGAGCTATTCAAACGCGCCGAGTATTTCCTCAAAGCCGTCATCCCAGAAGCGGAAAAGGCCAACGTCCGCTTCGCCCTGCATCCCAACGATCCACCCGCTCCCATTTCACGCGGCTCTGAGCAGATGTTCGCCACCTTCGCCAACTGGAAGCGCTACCTGGACCTCTACAAGAGCCCCCGCAACGGCATCACCTTCGACTGTGGCGTCACCCGCGAGCTCGGCGAAGATCCCGTCGCCGTCTGCAAATACCTCGGCAAACGCGACGTCATCAATCACGTCCACTTCCGCAACGTCACCGTGCGCCAACCCTATGTCGACTACACCGAAGTGTGGCTCGACGAAGGCCAGGTCAACATGTTCGAAGTGATGAAGGAGCTGGTGCGCCAGAAATATTCGCGCAGCGTCCTGCCCGAACACCCCCGCGCCATCGATATCGACCGCGAGCGCGGCATCAGCGGCCAGTACGCCAAGGTCGGCGGCGGCGGGTTTGTCGGGGAGATTTACAACTACGGCTTCACCAAGGCAATGCTCCTCGCCGCACTGTCGTCATAACTACGACGAGGTTTGCGCCTGATTCTTGTCGCGCCCGCTCATGAGCTGATGCAGCGCAAACGGCACTTCATCCGGATGCGTCGCGCACCACGCCACTATCCGCTCGAGCTTGGTCGTATCGTCGGCAATCGCGCTGATTTCCATCAGCTCATTCTCAATAGTCTCCGCGTCTCGCATGGCAACCTACGCGCTCAGCCTCTGTTTCTTTGGTGCGAATGAAACGACCTCGCGCTTGGAACGTCGCTGCCGCTTTTTCGCCGCGTCGAGGATCGCCCTGACGTCGAAGTCATGTTTCGCGGCCTCAAGCTCGCGAACGCGCCGTACTTCTTCCACAATCGGGTCCTTCGACATTCTTCTATTCTCCCAACAATTCTTCCGGTGTGCAGATGACCGGACAGTCGAACCCTTGTTGGCGGCACAGGGCAACGAGCGCCTTCGTTAACGCGGCATTGGCGATGTGAACGCAGTTCCAGGTCATTAGGAATTCGATGCCATGAACCGCTGCGATTGCGATGTGCGCGGCGTCTGCAGCGGCCTTGCGCGGTATCCTCCCGGACGCGAGTATGTTGGAGGCGAGCATCGCAACCTCCGGAGTAATGTCCAGCAATGGAACTGCTTCGATCACCTTCAAACGTTCCCGCGCCGCCCCAGCGTCGCCCGCGCTCGCTTCGTCAACCACAAGTTGCGAAATGAAGAGTTGAAACGACTGCCGGCGCGCTTCCCACCAATCCCGAGTGATCTGCTGGTGTCCTGCGATCACCAGATCCCGGCTGGGCCGGGAAGTCAGGTAACTCGGAATCGTGGTTTCCAGGTAGATCCGCGGCTTCATGATCTCGATGGTAATCTGGTCTCAAATTCTACGGTCGTTCGCGCACCCGCGGCGCCCATCGACCCGGTAATCAAAGGTGATTACCATGGTGACTCCAAAGTGCTCTACTACTACGCGAAAATCACCACCGAAAGGGGCACTGGCGCCTCCAATGTAACCTTGTCGCCCGCGGCACGTATGCCAAAGAAAGCTATAGTCGGCCAACACGATTAACCGATGAGCCTAAAGTCGCGCCTCGAGGACTTGTTGCGGCAGAAGAACGAGGGGGAAATTACATCCGAGCAATACGAGCTCCGAAAGTCGGCATTTGTCAGATATGTCGCGGAATCATGGGTTAGTTCTGGTAGCGTTGCCCGGAAGCAAACGACCGTCGTTCAGGGAGTAGTAACTGATACGTGGCGTAGGGAGATCGGTTACTCGCAATCCTGGACGGCCAGTTGGTTCTGTTTCTCAATCAGGCCCGGCTGCAATTGGCAGATGGAGAACCTGGCCGTATCATCGTGGGAGCTCGCTTGATCGTTGCAGGATTGCATAGCAGCAACGGATTTTTTGCCCATGTTCGCTTCAATGAAACGACCGGCTTCGATGAAGGACGGTTGATAAAGTTGTTGTCTCGGAAGGGCGCGATCTGGTCTGCAATTCTCATGCTGGTCGCGATGTTGTTACTTGCGATGGGAGTGTCGGTATGGGTTGGGCAAGCTGGAGTGTCGCTCTGG
>DASRHX010000617.1:0-2004 GCA_035650295.1 Bryobacteraceae bacterium
CGCGGGACAAGCAGCCTCACGCATCCGCAAAACCGGCAACTGTCTCTTCACAGAGAAGCTATTGAGCCGCCGTCACGCGCAACGATTTCCTCAGAGCCCGTTTGGGGCTCGATTCCGGATCGGCGATCGGGCGGTAGGTCGCGACGCGGCGCAGCCAGCCGACCTCGAAGACACGGTTGGATGGAAGGTTGCGAACCCTCTGCTGCAGGACGAACTGCGCCGCATCGGCGAATTCGGCGCGCACGACCTTCGGATCGCCGGTCACACCGCTCATCTTGAGCAGCACCTGCTTGAGACCCCAACCCTGCCGCCGCCCGGTCTCCCTGTTCATGGCGGCTTCGTTCGGGTTGGTGCCCTCGCCCTTGAAGTTGATGTAGTCGATCAGCGGATAAAAATTCTCGGAGGCGCGAATGACGCGCGTGAACTGGATGACGATATGTTCGCGCTCCGTGCCGTCGGGCGTCGTCTTGAGGATCTTCTCCATCGCACCTTGCGCCCGCGCCACCATGAATTGCGTCTGCTCCGGCACGGTGTCGAGCAGAAACTGCCTCAACTCTTTCATCTGCGGTGAGTTGGAGTTCCTCCTGAACTCGGCCCGGCTTGTCCACGGGTTGGCCGGAATTTGCGTCTGGTCCAGCCAGGCGGGCAAACGCACGTTCTTCTTGCGCATGAATTCGAGCAGGGCCGGAAAGCTCTCCTCGAAAGGCAGCCATTTGCCGACAGGAAACCAGATGAAATGACCAATCCCTAAGGAAGCGAATTCCTCGTTCGCACTCCATGCCGTGATCGCATCAGGTTTTCCGCCTGTTTCATTCAGCCAGATCTTCTGGCCGATCTTCTTCGCCAGATCGTCCGGCAAGACGAGCTGTGGTACTGGTAAATCCTTGGCCTCGTGGCTCGATTTCCGTGCTTCCGGCATTTGAACGGCAGCTTCCGGCGCTGGCTTCTGCACCTCAGGTGCTGGCTTCTGCACCTCAGGCTGTCGCAGGACTGTTTCGGGTTCCGGCTTCTGCGTGTGGGATGCTTGGGCGACGCCAGGCCCGTCCTGCTCTTTTTCGTTATCAGCGACGCGTGTCGCGGCCGGCGCGGCTATTTCCGCCAATGCCGTTTGCGTCGCCATGCCAGCGACGATGACACACGAGAGCAGCAATGAGCCGCAAGCAAGCACCTTCGCGCTGTACTGTCCGGGGTTCGCTTGCCGTGCCGTTCTCCTGCCGCTACCCGCACGCCAGCGGCCAATGAAATCACCGCCCATGTCCATGTTTCCGAAGGCTAGCCTGACGGGAAGGGTCGTGCGGACGAACAACACGATGCGTATGGCGAAATCGTGGGGTCATAGTGGCGGCCCGGTGCCGGCGCCACGTGGCGACAATCCTGCGCATCGCGCCGACGATGGGGGGCGAGAAAGCGGTCCCTGAGAACATCCCGAATTACGGTGACAGTGCACGAAACTCACGCTCGATTGAGTGCACCGTCACCGTAATGACGATTTGATTATTTCGACGCTGCTGGTGTTGTTGCAGCCGGGGGATCTGTTACATCGTCTGTATGCGCCTTGCTCTGGGCTTCCATATCCTTCTGGTATTGATCGACTTGCTTGTTGAATTCAGCCATCTTCTTATCGAATTCCTGCTTCGTGATCGGCTTGTCGATCTCGACCGTGGGGAACGGATGGGTTCTTGCATACTCGATGTAATCCTTCCCGTGGTTTCCCTCATGAAATCGGAGGGAGCCATTGCCCGCATCTTTATCTGACTTGATATGGCCGCGGCCATAAGCGGAGTCAGCGGCGGGATCTGCCTTTGAACCGTAGGTGGTTTGAACGTGAAGCTCCTTGTTGATGGTAACGCTGGTTACTTTACCATTTTGCGTCTTCCACTGAGCGGACACCTTGATATCACCATGGGTGACGGCACCGTTGGATTTTACGTCTTCTCCTTTGCCTGCTTTCCTGTCCGGTTTCACTTTCACCGTTAAATCGCCGCTCTGCACGGTAGCTTCTTT
>DASRHX010000618.1:0-3733 GCA_035650295.1 Bryobacteraceae bacterium
GAAACGTAGCGGTGACCGCGGCCATGCCCGCTGACGTCGCCCGGGCCTCGGGCGCTCCCTCGAGCAGCGCCATGCGCTCCTCGAACATCGTGACCGTGGGATTGGCGTACCTTGAATAGGTGTACCCGGGCGCGCCCTTGAAGCGCTCTTCCGCTTCCTCGGGCCCCTCATAGGCGAAGCCCGAGGTCATGAACAACGCTTCGCTCGTCTCCTGGAAGGGGCTCCGGCGTTGGCCGCCCCTGACCGCCAGCGTCTGCCTGCGCCAACCCTTCCAATCCTTGTTCGTAGCCATGAAATCCTGCCCCGAGCGGACCTTTAGGCAAGCGATAGGGTCGCGGCTCGCACGCGTCAAGTTCACTGTCCGGTCAACGCCTTGCGTCTAGGGAACCCCAAACGCGCCCCTGTCGTTATCTTTTCGAGACGCAACTGAGGTCATGGTCGATATGGATAAGGAACGGATCAAAGGCTCCGCCCAGCAGCAGAAGGGCGCCGTCAAGGAAGGTCTCGGCAAGATTCTCGGCGATGAGAAGCTGAAGGCCGAAGGGAAGATGGACAAGGCGGAAGGCAAGGTCAGGAACGCGGTCGGCAGCGCCAAGGATGCGGTCCGCGATATGAATAAGCCCAAGCACTGACCAACGCGCTCTACGTGCAACAAAAAGCCCGGCCTTTTCGGCTGGGCTTTTTATTACCGATCGGCGCTGTCTCAGCTCCCCTGGGCGGCGACCTTGTCGATCGTGCTGATGACAAGGCTCGATGGAGGCCGCTTCGTGTAGGTCTCTTCGTACAGCTTCGCTTTTATCGTGCCTGACTTGTCGAGAACGAAGATGATCGGCCGTGGCACGCCGTAAGCGAAGCTCCCCGGCGGGTATTGCGGATCGCGCAGTTTGTAGCGATCGATGATCACGGACCTGGGATCGGACAGCAGCGTGTAGCCGATCTGGCGGCGGTCGATGAAGGTCTTAAGGGTTTGCGGGCGGTCATACGAGATCCCCGCCATGCGGTAGCCGCGTCGTTCGATCGCCGCCACGGCTGTATTGAGGTCCATCATTTGCGCCTGACAAAACGGGCACCAATCGGCCGAACGGAAGAAAAAGAGCACGAGTCCGTTCTCTCCCATCAGGGATTGCAGCGTTCGCGGCGTGCCGTTCTGATCGGGTGGGGTGCCAATGTCGGGGAGGCGCGTCCCGATCGAAGGACCTAAGTCCTCCGCGGCCTTCAGCTGCGACACGGGATTGAGCAGGAGCCCGATCAGTGTTGCCCCGATCACCGCACCTAATAAGGACAATCGTGCCATGGGTGTTTCCCTGAAACCTCGCGCCGTGACCGTAGGCCCTTGCTAAAGACCCATCAAGGTAACCTGACGGCGTGCCTTGCCACGCGGATTTGAGGTTCTTACTGTTCGCGACCTTTCAGGGGTCCGCCCGCCTTGCGCCTATTGCTGCTGCGCCACGCCAAGTCGGATTGGAGCCAGGATGCCGACGATCATGACCGGCCTCTGTCGGAACGCGGCCGCAAGGCAGGGCCTGAAGTGGCCCGCTATATGAACAGCAAGGACTATCTGCCCGAGGCGGTGCTCTGCTCGACGGCGCGCCGGACGCGGGAGACGCTCGACCTTCTGCTCGCCGCTTGGCGGAAGAAACCCGCCGTTCGCTATGAGCGCGGGATCTATCTCGCCGAGTGCCCGGCTCTGCTTGCCACCCTGAAGAAGGCCCCTGCTCAGGCCTCGCCGTTGCTGCTCGTCGGCCACAACCCTGGAATCGAACAGCTCGCTTTGGCCCTCACGCATCAACCCAGCGACGCTACGGAGCGGGCGCGTCTAAAGCGACTGACACAGAAATTTCCTACGGCTGCGCTCGCCGTGCTCGATTTCGAGATCGCATCTTGGCGGAATCTCAAGCCAAGTCTGGGACGATTGGTGGAGTATGTGCGGCCCAAGGACTTGGCGGGCGGCGGTGACGACGCGTGAGCTCAACAGAGCGGCAGGGCCGTACGGCGCTGGTTACGGGTGCGTCGGCGGGGATTGGTGCTGAGCTCGCGCGCGTTTTTGCCGCGAAAGGCTTCGATCTTGTCCTGACCGCACTCCGCGCCGCGCGGCTGACTGTTTTGGCCGATGAGTTGCACTCCCGCCATCGGATCCGCGTACGGACGATTCCAGCCGACCTGGCGCTCCCCGAAACTCCGGCAGCCTTGCTCGAGGCGCTGGTGCGCGATGGCGTCACGATCGACGTCTTGATCAACAATGCGGGCTACGCCGTACCGAACCGTTATCGCGAAACCTCATGGGAGGCACAACGCGATTTCCTCCAGGTGCTTGTCACCGCTCCCTGCGAGCTCATCCATCGCCTGCTCCCGGGAATGACCCAGCGCGGATACGGGCGCATTCTCAATGTAGCCTCGGTCGCGGGTCTGATGCCTGGAGCCGCGAGCCACACCCTTTATGGCGGTGCGAAGGCGATGCTGATCAAGATCTCCCAAGCCCTGCACAACGAGCAAAGGGGCACCGGTGTTCATGTAACGGCCCTATGCCCCGGGTTTACGTACACGGAATTTCACGACGTCACGGGCACACGGGAAGAGATGAGGCGGATGCCGAAGATCATGTGGCTCTCGGCCGAGCGGGTCGCGCGCGAGGGTCACGACGCTGTGATGAAGAACCGGGCCGTGTGCATCCCCGGCGCGCAATACAAGGCGATCACCGCGCTTGCCCGTCTGTTGCCGCTTGGCGCGGGTCATCATGTCGCGGAGTTGCGGTCGCGCATCCTTGCCAAGCGCAGGTAACCATGTGTGACGACTGTCACAGCAATCCACGCGTCCGCTTGCTCTCCTGGGATTCGACCAATAATAATCGCTACATAATGAGGGGTCGTCTGGGATGGTAAGGTGCGCCTTCACCTTGGGTGCGGTTGCAGCGATGCTTGCTGCCCTGCCAAGGGCGAAGTCTCAGTATTCCCCGCGAAATTGGCCGTCGAAGGTGCCGGTCGGGCTGTACGGTGGCGGGGATGCCGGCAAGCTTCCGGTTGTATCGGGGGGCGGCAGTCTTATAACGTCGGCACCAGCAGTGCGCGCGGTCTGAGATGAAGCAGCGACTCCACACTCATTCGACGATGAAGAGGGCCAGATGAGTTCTACACGTTCCAGGTTTTTGCAGCGCGCTGCCATCGTGATCGTCGCCGCCCTCGGCGCCGCGCTTCCGCAAATCGTCATCGCGCAGGGCGGCGGCTTGGTCGGAAAGTGGATTTTCGTCCCCGAGCGGTCGAAATTCTCGGGACCGGCAGCCGTCAAGGAGATGACGATTACGTTCTCCGAAGCCGGAAAGGGCTTCTCGAAAACTGTCGATGGGGTCGATGCCGCCGGCAAGGCCGTGAAAGGCACGTACGAAGTCGTCGCCGACAGCAAGGCGCACCCGGTGACCGGCATCCCGGAGTACGACTCCGCGTCATGGAACAACGTCAGCCCTACGGCGTCCGTTTACACCTATGACCGGCGCAAGACGACGGTCGTTGTGGGAACGCGCACCGCATCGAAGGACGGCAAGACGCTCACGTATAGCGAGCGACGGGTCGATCCCAAGGGTAAGGTGCTGTCGACCTCGGTCCTGTTCTTCATCAAGGAAGGCGTTGACCTCGCCAGCCTTGCACCGCCTCCAGGGTCCGCTCCCCCTCCGCCCGCGCCAATCGTTGTTCCGCCTCCGCCGCCGAGCAGCTCGCCCGACGAAGATGCGGGTGATACCGCG
>DASRHX010000619.1:0-10789 GCA_035650295.1 Bryobacteraceae bacterium
CTACACCGCGCCCCAGGGGCAAATAATCCGCGGTCCCCACTTGTTGGACTCCAGGTACCGCCAGCACCTTTGCCACAGCTTGATGCAGGAAGTCAGTGACTTGCCGGCCGCCGGGGTATGCATGCTCAGGAAGTGCGATCCGCATCGTCAGCCGCCCATCTGCCTGAAAGCCTGGATCGACGCTGATCAGGCGCACGAAGCTGTTCAGCAACAGACCCGCCCCGGTCAGCAGAATCAATGAAAGGGCGACCTCTGCCACAACGAGGCCGTTGCGCAACCAAGTCCGCGATCGGCTGGCAGCCCCTCGGCCTTCCTCTTTGAGCGCCGCCTCGAGATCGACTCGCGAAGCTCGCAATGCTGGAGCCAACCCGAAGAGGATTCCTGTCGCAATGGAGAGCAACAGCGCGAACCCAAGCGAATAGGGATCAATCGAAACCTCATCGATTCGAGGCAGACCTTTGGGGCGCGCCGAGACAAGCAGCATCAGCAGACACTTCGTCATCGCCAAACTGACAAACCCACCGGCAAGCGAGAGCACAACGCTTTCGATCAGCATCTGCGCGATCAACCGTCTTCGACCGGCCCCCAAAGCTGCCCTGATCGTCATTTCCTTTCGCCGAACCGCCGCGCGCGCAAGCTGAAGATTGGCCAGCGTCGCGCACGCAATGAGCAGCACACAACCGACTGCGCCAAATATCGGTAGTAATAGGGAGCGCGCGTCACCGATCAGCTCGCTTTGTAACGGTACAACGCTGGGGTTCATGCTCGAAGCTTTACCGGCACCGGCTTGCGCTTGAGCACCGATCACTGCCAATTCGGCTTCTGCAATATCGCGCTGCACACCAGGTTTCAGACGGGCAATCACCGAAAGCGAGTTCCCCATCGGCGACGATGCACCGACAGCGAGAGGCAGGTAAACGTCCGGAGTGTCATTGCCGAATGTGAAGGAGGCAGGCAGGACGCCGATGATGATATGTGGCTGTCCTTCAATCTTCAGCGACGTTCCAACGCCTCCGTAGTTGTTCCCGGCTAGCGTCCCCGCGAGTCTGTCAGTGACAACCACAAAGTTTTTCTCGCCACTTGCAAGCGGTCCGGTCGCAAACAGCCGGCCGCGCGCGGGACGAATGCCGAGAACGGCAAAGAAGTCAGGCGTGACATGTAAACCTTCGATTTGCTCGGGCTCGCCCGTCCCTACAACATCCAGTGATTGCCTACGATAGGCAGCGACAGCGGAAAACGACTGGCTCCGATCACGCCATGCCAGAAATTCCGCCGGGCCGGCGTTTAGCCCACCGCCTGGAAATCGCCATTTCCAAAGCGTCATCAGCTCGTGGGGAGACTCGTACGGAATCGGACGCAAAAGCACGGAATTGACAACGCTGAAGATTGCCACATTCGCCCCAATCCCGACGGAAAGAGTGAGTAGCGCAGCCGTGGTGAATCCAGGATTCTGAATCAGCGCCCTGCATGCGTAGCGTAGATCTCGACCGAGACGCTCCAGCATCGTCCATCCCCACTCGGCGCGAGTATTCTCCTCCGTCAAGGTAAGATTGCCCAATTGACGGCGTGCCGCACTTCGAGCCTCCTCCTCGGTCAATCCACCCGCCTGACGTTCTTCCGCTTCCTCGCTCAGGTGGAATTCGAGTTCCGCGCGCAACTCGGATTCCTTCGTGGGTCTTTGTAGGAACCATCTTAATTTACGAAATAGCCGGCTCATTGTGTAGACATTCTACTAGTGGCTCCAACGATGTGTCTACTGGCCATTGACCGGCCACTGTTCTCGCGCAACTGGCCAAGGCGGGCCGCGAATGAAGGTAGTAGAATGACGCCCACACCGTATGACAGCCGGGCTCTGGGAAAAAATCAAGGAGGTGCTGAAAGCTGCCATCGACCTACCCGCCGATGAGCAGAGGAAGTACCTGGAGGAGGCTTGCGCGAACGATCCGGCACTGGCGAGTGAAGTAAATCGATTGCTCAAGTCACACAGCGAAGCCGAAGATTTCATGAATCAACCGTTGGTCGGGCCCTTGTCGGCCCTCCAAACGGACGAAGTTGTGGTGAATCGCTATCGTGTCATCCGTCAGGTGGGCCGGGGTGGCATGGGAGAGGTCTACGAAGTACACGACGAGGTTTTAAACGAAACCGTCGCGATGAAGACACTCCATCCGGAAATAGCCTTTCGGCCGGATTACGTTCGACGTTTCAATCGGGAAATCCAACTGGCTCGCAAGGTGACCCATCCCAACGTGTGCCGCGTTTACGACGTGGGGGAATTCCATTCCGGCGGCCTGCATTTTTTCACCATGGAGTTTCTGCACGGCGAGACTCTGATCGCCCGGATCCGAAAGCAACAACAACTGTCCAAGCGGGAAGCGTTCGCATTCGCCCGGCATATGGCGCTTGGCCTGGCGGCAGCGCACGAGCTGGGAATCGTCCATACGGATTTCAAAAGCGGCAACGTGATGCTGTGCCCCGGCCCCGGCGGCGAACGTGCAGTGATTACAGATTTCGGTCTCGCTCGTTTTGACGCCGGTTCGACGGAAGCGTCACAAACGGAAACCGCATCTACGTCATTGCAGTTAGCAGGGACCTTAGGCTACATGTCGCCGGAACAGCTCACCGGTGGCAACATCACAACTGCCTCCGATATCTATTCCTTTGGCATCGTGCTGTACGAAATGGCGACGGGCACGATACCCTTTGACAGCAGCAACCCCATAAGAGCAGCGGCCGAACGGATGAGCGTCAAGGAAGTCTCCGCCCGAAGCAAGGTGGCTGGTATAGCCCCACGCTGGGACGAAGCAATCGCGCGGTGTCTGCAGCAGGATCCCAAAAAGCGCTTCCCTTCCGCAGCGGCTTTGGCTGACTGGTTCGCCGAGAGTAGATGGCAATGGCCGTTCAAGCACTGGACGCGCCGCGAATGGGCTCGTGCCATTTCGGGGGGAGGTGCGGCCGTAAGCGGAGCGGTGGTCGCGTGGAGTTGGCTGACGCAGCCATATCAACCCAACCCAGAAGGGGTGGATTGGTACAGAAGGGGTGTCGAGGCGTTACATTCGATGACTTTCGATGCCGCCCGCAAGCTATTGGAGAGAGCAGTGGAGGCTGACCCGAAATTTGTCCTGGCGCACGCCAGTCTTGCCCGGGCTTATGAAGAGATGGACTATTCGGATTTGGCAAAGGAATCGATGCTCCGCGCGGTTACCCAATCCATGGATACCCGGCTCTCTTCGACGGATCAGATCCGGCTTCGTGCTCTGCAAATGATGATCGCTCACGATTACGACCGTGCGGTGCCGTTCTTTCATCGCTTGGAAGAGTTGGCCGCGGAGCAGGAAAAGTCTTCTGCGGCACTGGAATCCGGCTGGTTGGCGCAACTGCGAGATAAGACCGACGAAGCCGCCTCGGCATACGAGCGGGCAGTCAAGCTCGATGCCACTTCCGCGGCCGCTAAGCTGCGGTTGGGATTCATTCAGGGACGCCAGAACAAGCTCGAAGCCGCGTTCCAGAACTTCACCGAAGCTGAAAAGCTTTACGATGTGGTGGGCGATTACGAAGGCGTTCTGGAAGCGCTTCTGCAGCGCGCCAACCTGCTCAATCGCCGCAGCCGGGCAGCGGAAGCCCTTCCGGTGATTGGTCGCGGCCTCAGCTTCGCGCGTGCAGTCGGGAATCCCTACCAGGAGATCCGCCTGCATCTGCAGGAGGGAGTTTCCATTCGGAATTTGGGCGATGCCAAGCGCGCCGAGGAGATAGCTCAGTCAGCGATCAGCGACGCCACAACGCGCCGCATGGACAATCTTGCGGCCAGCGGCTCGATTGATCTGGCCAATGCGTTATTTGTCCGCGGAGATCACAAGGCGGCGGAGCCGATATACCGGCGGGCTCTCGATCTCGCTAGGCGAAGCAAAGTGATCCGCCAGGAAATCCGTGCGCGGAGCTCCCTTGGTTCCCTTTGCGCCGAAGATGGCCGCCCCGAAGAGGCGAGGCAACACCTGGAAACCGCCTTGCCCTTCTATCGCGGCGGCGGATATCGCAGGGAGTCAGTACAAGTCAGTTCTCTATTAGGTAGCGTGCTGGGGCAACTGGCGGAATTTGAGGACAGCGCTCGCATCCTGGGTGATGGCGTTCTTGTGGCGGCTCAACTACAGGACCGCCAACTTGAGGCCCAAGTGCGGGAGCGGTTGGGCGACAATCTGCGTGATTTGGGGAACTGGCCGAAAGCGCTCGCCGAGTATGAAAAGGCGGTCGCGCTGCTCGGAACCAATCCCCAGGGCGGCTATGCACGAGTATCTCTGGCTTCGCTCTACTGGAGTTTCGATCGGAGGCAAGATGCCGAGCGGTCCCTGGCCGAAGCGGAACGCTTGCAGAAGACCAGCCAGAACCAGAAGCTTTTGGCCCTCATCATTGCGCAGCGTGCCTGGATTGAATACGCATCCGCACGGCTGGCGAGAGTTCCGGCATTGGTTCGCCAAGGATTGATGATCGCGGGCCGAGGTGAGCCCGCGGACAGGAGCCTATCGCTACTCGGTGCACTTGCCCAAATTCGAAGCGGCCAGTCAGCCACTGGAGCGAACGCCGCCGGCAGCGTGATCAGCCGGCTGGAGCACGCGAAATTGATCGCTCAAGTTGCTGCCGCAAGGCTTGCGATCGCGGAAGCGTGGCGCGTCGCCGGGAACCGGAACCAGGCGGCCGAAGCGGTTGGCAATGCCCTGCAATTCTTTGAGGCCAAGGGTATTTGGGAATCCGCTCTTCGCGGCCGCTTGGTTGCGGCGTGGGCGGCCAGTGATGAAAATGAGCGCCGGACTCATCGAACCGCGGCCGAGACCGCTCTCTCAAATCTGAAAGATTCCTGGCCGGCGGCTGATTTGGAAAGGTATCAGAAGGCAGCCAAATCCCCCGCAGAATAAATAGTTCTTGATGATGGCGGGAATTCCCAGCGGAATCCGCTTTTACTGTTTCAGGCAGTACCAGACACCAGAAAGGGAGGGAATGTATGGCAGCTGAAATCGTAATCGATGATGGCGGGTCGACCCGCATCAAGCAATTGGGTAAGAGGTTGGACTCCCTATTGGATATCAATTCAATTGCTGTTGGAACGGGCCCTGAACCGGGAGCGCCCGGCTCAAACGTAAAGGCGTTCGGCGACTTCGTTACACTGCGGGTCATTGTTATAACCAACGATGGTGGCTCGACGACGACGGACAAGCCGCTTGCGGTAGGCGACACCTTTCAGGTGGTTTCGAGAGGGGAGCAGCGAATTCATGGATTGATCGTTGCCGCGGTGGGTGGCGTTGCAGCTCACTGCCTGTGTACCATCTATGGGATCTCAAACGTCGAGCCAATCATAAGCGCGAAACAGACGAATGGCCAACGCCGATATGTGGTTGAAAATGCCGGGAGGATTAAAAAGGTTATGGGACCGGGGGCGGATATCGATCTCAACCCCGACACAGATGCCTACGCAACCGTCATCTTGAAAGAAGCCTAAGCGAACCTACCCGTTCAGCTCCGCGTGCAGCCAAGCCCGCGCGACCATCCACTCGCGGCTGACTGTGCGCGGAGCGACTCCCAACAACTCCCCTATCTCCTCATCCGTCAGGCCGCCGAAGTGTTTCAGTTCGACGATACGGCTCTGGCGAGGGTCGAACTCTGCCAACCGCTCGAGCGCCTCATGCACCGCCACAGCTTCTTCCAGACGGTCTTCTGAGATCGCGAGGAAATCCATCAGTTCGACACGGTGCCGGTCCCCTTCCCGTTTGGCGGCGCGTTTGGAACGACCATAGTCCACTAGTATGCGGCGGATGGATTGCGCCGTGGCAGCGAAGAAATGAACTCGGTTGCGCCAGTCAATGGACACGCCACCTAGAAGTTGCATGTAAACCTCATTGACTAGCGCGCTGGCTTGGAGCGTGTGGTCGGGGCGCTCGCGCTGCAGGTAGCGTCTGGCTAACTTGTGGATCTCCGGGTAAACCAATTCCAGTAATTGAGATTCGGCGGCGCGGTCGCCGGACTGAACTGCTTCGAGCAGGCGAGTTATCTCTCCAGGCGCGTCCGAGTTGGACATTGCATCATACTTTCGCACAAAAAGATCTGAAAGTGGGGTTCTGCTTCAATCCAGTCCGATCTAGCCGAGAGCTGGCCGTGGATACCCATCCAGCAATGCCCTCAGACTAAAATGCCCTCAGACTAATATGAATACCAGTCCCATGCGCATTCTCCTCGTCCCCCTGCTCGCCCTCTCCCTCTCTGCCGCCGACTGGCCCCAGCTACGCGGTCCGAGCGGCTCCGGTCTGTGCGCCTCCTGCGGTCAACTGCCCACCGAGTTCGGCCCGCAAAAGAACGTCCTCTGGAAGACAGAAGTGCCGGTCGGCAACTCCTCCCCCATCCTCGTCGGCGATCACATCATTCTCACCGCTGCCGAAGGCGACGACCTAATTACCATGTCCCTCAGCCGCACGACAGGAAAGCTCCAGTGGCGGCAATCGGTCCGCGCCGCCAGACGCGAATTCCAACACGTCCTCAATCATCGCGCGGCGCCCACCGCCGTCACGGACGGAAACAGCGTCTTCGTCTTCTTCGCGGACTTCGGCCTCGTCGCCTACGATCTCGATGGCAAGCAACAATGGCAGCTCCCGCTCGGACCCTTTAACAGCCTACACGGCATCGCGGCCTCGCCCGTCTACGCCGACGGCCGCATCCTGCTCGTTTGCGATCAGGACACCGATGCCTTCATCCTCGCCGTCGACGCCGCGACCGGAAAGATCGCATGGAAACAGCCGCGCGAAGTCACTAACGGGTACTCCACCCCGATCGTTTACCGTCCCGCCAGCGGCCCAACGCAAATCATCGCCCCGGGCTCCTACCAACTCACCGCATACTCCGTCGTGAACGGTGAAATTCTCTGGCTCGTCCGCGGCCTTACCTGCCAGCCAAAATCAGCCCCGACGATTGCAGGCGATATTCTCTACTTCAATGGATGGACGCCGGGCAACGACACCGGGCAGCAGGTCGAGTTACCTCCGTTCGCCGAGGTGGTTGCCGCCGCCGATTCTAACCACGACGGCAAAATGGCTCAGGCCGAACTTCCACAACCCTGGCAGCCCACCGGAACCTGGCGCGCGATCGACCTCGATCGCGACGGCTTTATGAACGAGAGGGAGTGGACGCTTTTCCGCTCTCGCCGTGCCTCTCGTAACGCGCTGCTGGCCGTGAAGCTCGGAGGCAGCGGCGATGTCACCGGCACGCACGTCCTTTGGCGATATGAGAAGTCGTTGCCCGACGTTCCCATGCCCCTCGTTTACAAGGACGTAGTTTTCCTGTTCCGAAGCGGCGGCATCGCCACCACGCTCGACGCCAAGTCCGGCAAGGTGCTCAAGCAGGCGCGCTTGACCGGCGCGCTCGAAGACTATTACGCCTCACCCATCGGCGTCGACGGCAAAGTCTACATCGCAAGCGAACACGGCAAGGTCGTCGTATTGCGCGCTGCCGGCGATTGGGAAATTCTCGCGATCAACGAATTCGACTCGGATATCTACGCAACACCGGCTATCAGCGAGGGCAAAATGTACATTCGAACCCGCAACGCCCTATATGCCATCGGGTCGCCGAACTAACACTACTTCCAACGCGCAAGCGCTTCAAGCGTCAGTGGAGGCGGCTGCTTGCCGTCCACATCCACAATCCCCATCTCCTGGGCGAACTGTGCGGCTACAATCACCGTTCCGGATCTCTCCGAAAGATTCGAATCGCCGTGCAGCGCCGCAACGACTCGCCCGATAAACTCCGGGCTTTCGCTATTGGAAACATCCAACCACCCGCCACGCGCCGCTTCCATTACCCGCTCGGTCCTTACCAAGCCTGGATATAACGACACGGCCGCCACCCCATGCTCGCGAAGTTCGTGAGCCATGTCCCGCGTCATTTTATCGGTGGCCGCTTGCGCGATGCCGTACACCGTGTTGCCCAAGTGCCGTTGCGCAGCCCAATAGCTGATGTTGACAATCAGCCCGCGCCCTCGCGGGATCATCATCCGTGCCGCGTGGGACGACGCAACGAACGCCGCGCGAACTCCACCATCGATCATGCTCGTCCACCGGTGCGCCGGTTGTTGCCAGAAGGGCAAGGCCCAAGTGAAGACGCCATCGTCCACCATTCGCTCATAACCACCCCACGCGCAGTTCACCAACACGTCAAGCCCTTCACTGGCAGCCTCGACTACCCCAAACGCGCGCGCCGCATCTTCATCGCGCGTGTGGTCGCACTGGATTCGCACTACCGAATCCGGCAACTCCGCCGACGCAATGCTTCTGCCCGTCGCGAAGACCGAAAAGCCTTGAGCCGCCAACTCTGCGGCCACTCCCCTGCCCACCCCGCGCGATGCTCCCGTGACGAATGCTGTTGGCATGGCAAGTCAGTATAGGCGAATAAATGGAGAACATCAAGCGGTCTCCACCGATATATGATTCCTCCCAATGACACGCCGCGACCTTCTCCGCCAATCCGCCCTCCTCGCCGCCCCGCCCGTCTCACCGCTCCTTCAACTCGCCGCGAATCCGGCCACGCTAAAAATCCGCAGCGTCGAGCCGCACGTTCTTCGCATCGGCAATCGATCCGACATTGTCTGCGCCCGCGTCGAAACCGAAGACGGTCTCCATGGCTGGGGCGAAGGCACCACACCGCCCACCGTCTGGCCCGTCGTCTCCACCATCCGCGCACTCGAACCGCTGGTCAAAGGCGAAAGCGCCTGGAACATCGAAAAGATCTGGCGCAAGCTCTACATCGCTGAAGAGAACACCCTCGGCGGCACGCTATACGCCGCCATCAGCGCCATCGACATCGCGCTCTGGGACATCGTCGGCAAGAAGCTCAACGTTCCCGTATACAAACTCCTCGGCGGCAAAATTCACGACAGCATCCGCATCTATGCCAGCTACCGCTGGGGCAACATTCCACGTACTCGCGACGCCTACTTCGCCCGCACGAAAGAACTCATGGCCCAAGGCGCTACCGCCGGCAAATACGATCCCTTCGGCGCCTATCCAGGTCCCGAGCGCCAGCTCTCCACCACCGTCCTCAACGAAGTACGCGAGATGATTCGCGGCATCCGCGAAGCCGGCCCGGCGTTCGACGTCTGCGTCGAGGCACACGGCAAATTCAACATGGCCACCGCCGGCCGCATTATCAAAATGCTCGAGCCCTTCGATCCCTTCTTTCTCGAAGAGCCTGTCCCGCCCGAAGACATGGACGCCATGGCCGAACTGCAGCGCTCCACGAACATCCCCATCGCCACTGGCGAAGGCCTCCTCGGCCACTTCAACTTCGCTCAGCTCATCGCAAAACGCGCCGCCCGCATCCTCCAACCCGACGTCGCCCGCACCGGCGGCATCACGGCCTTCAAGAAAATCGCCTCCACCGCCGACGCGCACCTCGTCACCTTCGCCCCGCACAACCCCAACGGTCCCGTTTGCACCGCCGCGAGCCTCCAAATTGCGGCATCGTCGCCCAACTTCCTCATCATGGAGGAAGGCAACACCCGCATCGAGCAATACAAGGACATCTTCGTCAGCGGTTGGAAACCGACGCTCGCGGCATGGAAAGTCCCCGAAGATCCCGGCCTCGGCGTCGACTTCAAACCGGAGTTCTTGCGCGAGTTCACTGTCCGCATGCCGTAGTTACTGCGGCCGTGACCGATCTCACTCGATGATTCCGGCTCCACTCACTCCGGCCCGCGTCGCACGGCGAATGAATGACCTGTCAAAGGACACGAAGGCCACATTGGGAGGCCTGCTGCTCAGGTGGAGGGCATCGGCAAACTCAATCCCACGCGCCATTAAAGCGAGCGCGCTAGCTACTCCCGGTTCGTCCTCGGCGTGAACGTTCTTGAGGCCGAGCAACTTTACAAACGCGTCGCGAATCGCACCCTCCTCGAAGCCGTATAGGCTGCGCAGTACCCACGCCGTTTCCAGCAACACAGTCTTCGCAATCCAAATGGGTCCGGATGCGAACCGGGCTTTGGCGGCCGCTGTCTGTTTCTCGTCGTCGCCGGTGAGCAGCCGGACGACTACGTTAGTATCGACCGCGATCATGGCGCCGTTTCACCTCCCGGGCGATCGCATTCCGCATCTCCGAAATTGCCCTGGGCTTTCCTTTGGACTTCAAGCATCCCGCGACATCCTCGAGATTGGTTGCAGGGAAGCGACCCGCTGGACGCAAGACAACGCCATCGTCAATCTCCTCAACCGTGAACTCAGTGCCCGGCCCCCAGGCACGCGAAGTTCGAATGTCCTTCGGCAAAATAATCTGTCCCTTGGTCGACAACCTGGTGGTTTCCATTGGTAAGACTCCGGTAAGATTATCGCACGCCGGGCGGCACAACCGTAGATCCCGCTTCCTGTGCTTGCGCGGGCTGCGTCTACAATGAACGGGATATGCCGCTTCAGCCCGGCGCGGTGCTCGACCATTTCGAGATCCTTGCGGCCATCGGCGCGGGCGGCATGGGTGAGGTATACAAAGCACGCGACCAGCGCCTCGACCGCACCGTGGCTATCAAAGTCCTGCGGCAGCAATTCACGGAGCGCTTCACCCGCGAGGCGCAATCGATTGCCGCGCTGAATCATTCGCACATTTGCCAGCTTTACGACGTAGGCCCGAGCTACCTCGTGATGGAGTTTATCGACGGCGCTCCGCTCAAAGGTCCGCTCGGCCTGGACACCTACGATGTCACCTCCGACGGGAAACGCTTTCTTGTGCTCCATCCCGAAACGGACCGCCCAACCCCCATCACCGTCGCCCT
>DASRHX010000620.1:0-4217 GCA_035650295.1 Bryobacteraceae bacterium
AGAGATGCCATCGGCTCCCATGGCGAGAGCGACCATGCGGTCAGGCGCGAACTCGAGAGCGACGCGGCCGAGCAATTCGCCGCTGACCGCATTCAATCGAACCAGTTCATGATTGGCTCCGGAGGCTACCAGCAGCGCGTCGCCGAGAACGGCGAGTCCAACTGGATCGGTAATGCCGAGCGACTCGTTGGCTACCAGCGCGATTTCCACGGCGCCTCCGGCATCGCGGGCGACGGAGACAGAATTTGCGGCACGATCGGCGAAGTAGACGCCGCTCTTGGCCACGGCGATGGCCGGAATGTCGTTGCCTTGCGCGAGGAGAGCCGGTTCGGCTCCTTCTGAGGCGCGGTACACCGCGTCGCGTCCGTCGCCGTCGAGGACGAAGACCAGGGAGCGCGCGCTCGATTCGAGCGACATCGCGGAGATGCGGCCAAGCGTAGCGGGGTTGCCCAGGCCTGCCGCTTCCACGCCCGATCCGAGCTTGCGCCAGACGGCGATGCCCGCTTCGGCGCCGTAGATCGCGACGGCGTCGGAGTCCGACGACCAGGAGGAGAGTGAAGGCGTGGGATAGTTCTCGGCAACCGTTTCGCTGTGGAGCTCGGCATCGAAGCGAAGCAGCGAGAGCTTGCCACCTTTGAGAGCCAGCGCCGAGCGCCCGTTTGGAGCGACGGTGGCGAAGTCGAGTTCGCCGACGACCGATGCACCCAGGTAGGCCGCGCCGGGAACCCCCATCATCACGCGGATGGCGTGGGTCTGCTCATCGTAAACCAGCCCACTGACCGGGCCGTCGAGGCGGGACTCCTGGGCCAGGGCCACGGCGGACCCCAACAGGAGCGGCATAATCCATGCAAATCGTATGTTCATCGGGTTCGCTCCTTATTACCTGGGTCCTGCCACGGTCACGGGACCGGCGGATACGCTGACGGGCACCTTGCCCGACGCCGATGGGGAGTCGTCGCCGCCCGCGGCAACAGCTACGCCGGCGGCGATGGCGCCAGCACCGACGATGCCGAGAGCGATCCACAGATTACGCCTACTCTTCGTGCTGCCGCCGCTCATGGAAGCACCGGGCCCGCTCACATTGCTTTGGGCGATGATCGCCGTGCCTGTCTTACTGCCGGAGGTGGCGGTCACCTTGATATTGAATCGACCCTCTTCGGAGTTTGGCTGGTAGCCGGTAACAGCGGCTCTGCCTTGGGCGTCCGTTTTCACGGTTTGATTTTTAAGCCATCCGTGAAAGTTGCCGCTCGGTCCGACGGCGGGAAGCACGACGACGACTTCGGCGCCCTCCACCGGCTTTCCGGCGTCCTTCACTTCGACAACCGGGGCCACGGCGGTTCGTGCGCGCACGTTGTTTTTGGCGCCTTCGCCCTCGATGACTGTTATTTCCAACTCACCGGTTTTGGCGCCCGCTGCGGGAGGTGGCGTTTGTTGCGCAGGCAACAATAGCGCACCTGCAACCAGGCAGGCCAGCATATCTCTTAATTTCAAGACACCCTCCATATAAGTGCCCGATCGGGGTCTAACCAATCCGGCACGGGTTGAATTGCACGCGAATGATATCACGCAGCGCTTGGCGGCTTAATTCGCACCTCGCGCCCGCCATCGACGATCGACTGGCGTCCGGCTTCCACGACCAACTCGTTATAGGCGCTGTTGGCCGGGGTCGCCATGACGCCCGAGTCGTCCAGTTCACGCAATAGACGCTGACGCTCGCCTTCCGGTGCCGCCTCCACGCGAAGTATGTTGCGAATAATGAACTCAACCGAACGGAATCCATAGCCGACGACCTCCAGGCCTGGTCCGCCGAGGTCAACATACTGAAAATAGTCCGTGCTGGGTTCGGCGAACATAGTGGACCCGGGCGCCGACGGTTCCTGAATGTAGCAATATTTCAGGCCTCGGTATTGATCGGAATGTTCCAACCAGCCGCCGCGTTGCCGGCCGTCCTCACCAGCTCCGGCGAAGTACATGGTGATGCCTTGCGTATTTGTGCCAGGTGCGGCGTCGGGGAAACTGAGCGAATTTTGGACGTTCAGGCAGGCTCCGTTCTCCCAAATGACGCGCGCGTCGGTATATAGGTAACCTTCGCGGCCATTAGGATAGCGATCTTTAATGCCATATACGCTCACGGCGACCGGTTTGAGGCCGGTCACGAAGGCGACCAGGTCCACATAGTGGCAGCCGATGTAAGTGAACGCATCTGAATTCTCTACGGTGCACCAGTTCTGAAAGTTCGAATTTCGGTAGTACCATTTTTCCATCAGGCGCGCGGTACCCAGTTTGAATTCGCCGAACATTCCGGCACGGTAGCGGCGGCGGGCGAGCAGACTGCGGTCGTCGAGGCGCTTGTGATACTCGACACCGACCACCAGATTGCGCCTCTTCGCCTCGGCTTCGATCTCCAATGCCTGGGCTGCGCTGAGGACCAGAGGTTTCACCACGAGTAAGTGCTGGTTACAGCGCAGTGCCTGCATGACCGCTTCATAGTGCAACTGGTCGGGTAGGGCGACGACGGCAATTTGCCGCGGCTTCATGGCGGCGAGGAGCGCTTTGTAGCGGTCCGGATCGCGGGCGTCGGGGATCTGCTCGTACTCTGGATAGGCTTTGAAGGAGTGGCCAGGAAAGGCGCGAAGGATCGTTTCGTTTTCGGCGAGGGCGCGGACGGTTTGGGCGCTTTGCGCGACGACGCTGATTTCGCCGATCGTGCCACGCCTTTGCAATTGATAGAGCGAGGGCAGAATCTGATCGTGGGCGATCATGCCGCCCCCGATCATCAGAACGTCGAGCTTCATGCGGGAACGCCCAGGGCCAGCGCGGCGGCAAAGGCCTCTTCAAACACGTCGAGGCTTTCGGCGAGTGCATCGTCGGTGATGTTGAGCGGGGGACAAATTTTGACCGCGCCGCCACCGAAGCCGACGGGCGAGAACATGAGCACACCGCGATAGAGCGCCTCTTGGACGATGGCCCAAGCAAGGTCGGCGTCAGGCTCCATGCCGCCCGGCTTGACGCAGGCTACTGCCGCCACCAAGCCTTTGCCATCGACGCAGCCGATTTGCGGATGCTCCGCCATCATGGCGCGGAGGCGATCGAGGAGGACGGCGCCAAGGCGGGCCGAGCGCTCCACCAATCCTTCACGCTCGATCAGGTCGATATTGGCCAGCGCGGCCGCGCAGCAGAGCGGATTGCCGGTATGAGTCGAAGTCATGCTGCCCGCGGGGTGGAGGTCCATCACGTCAGAGCGGCCGATGACGCAGGAGAGCGGTAAAGAACTCGAAATGCCTTTGCCCCAGGTGGAGAGGTCGGGCACGATGCCGTAGTGCTGATAGCCTGCCAGCTTCCCGGTGCGGCCAAAGCCCGCCTGTACTTCGTCGCACACGAGGAGGGCCTGATGGCCGGTACACCACTCGCGCAGCTTCTGCATGTATTCGACCGGGGCGAAGCTTGCGCTGCCGCCCTGGTAGGTTTCCAGCATCACGCCGGCGATATTGCGCGCCGGCACGCCCGCTTCATCGAGCGCGCGTAGAAAACCGTCGAAGGTCGTGTCCTTCGTGCGGAAGCCGTCGGGAAAGGGCACCTGCACGAAGCCGGGATCGAGGGTTCCGATCCATTCCTTGAGTACAGGGATGCCACCCGCCTGCTGCGAGCCGAGTGTGCGGCCGTGGAAGGCCTTGTCGAAGCTGACGATGACGTTCTTGGCGCGTCCGCCGACCTTCGACCCATACGTCCGGCACAATTTGATGGCGCACTCGACGGCTTCCGAGCCCGTGGTGAGCAGGAAAACTTTGCGGTCGTCCTCGCCGAACATGGTGGCCAGCTTTTCGACCAGTTTCATGCGAATTTCGGTGGGAAAGCAGTACGTGGTGAGCAGTTTTCGCTGGGCCATGGCGACGACCGCGTCGACGATCTCCTGGCGGCCGTGACCGGCGTTGGTGATCAACACGCCGCTCGACCAATCGATCCAGCAATTGCCCCAGGCATCGTAGACCTGGAAGCCGTCGGCGCGGTCCCACAAGATGGGCGGCTGGCCGCGCATGGCGACCGGCTCAAAGGCCTGCAATTTTTCGAGGATCGGAACCGATCCGGGGGCCGGAAGATCGGTTGCGATTTTCCGGTACTTCGTCTCCACCCGCGCGACCTTGCGCGGCACCAAACTGTATTCGCGTGCCATGAATGAACTATTGTATGGGAGCGGTGGTTAGCGGAAAGCGGCGGGA
>DASRHX010000621.1:0-3560 GCA_035650295.1 Bryobacteraceae bacterium
AAGAAACTTGGGAGGCTCTCACGTTCATCGGCGTCGAGCCGCTGATGCAGAGTGAAGGATGCGAAGAGCGAGATGTGGCGGTCCAGGTTATGGGAAACGATGTTGCGCCAGGAAAACCACAGGGTTTCATACTCGAAGCCGCGCGTGAGCAACGCGATGCGCGGACCGTTGAGAGCGTCGTAATCGTCGTTCGAGTACAGAATGTTTGCGCTGGTGTCGAAAGCGAGATTTTTTCCGATCGTGTCCTCTCCAAACTTGCGAGCGTAGCCCACGCCCAGCGTAAAAGCGTGCCCGGTCTGGTCGAGTTTACCGACGGTGTTGAAGACCCGGTCCTGCGCGTCGATCTCGGCTTTGCGATAAGAGTAGGTGAGGCCCGCCCTCAGGCCGAAGTCGAATTGTTTGTGCACGTACACGCCATAGCGGTCGGCATGGCCGTCACCGGTCACATCCTTGTCAAAGGAATCGAAGTCAAAGGAGCTGCGCGAATAGAGCAAACCGACGTCAAGGTTCCAGCAAGTTTGAACGCTCACGCCGAACCAGGGATTATAAATATCTGCCTCGAGATCAGGGACGATCTCGCTATCGAACCAAACGGCCTGGAACTCGGCAAACACAGTTAGATTGCGCACCCACGCATTCTCCTCGATCACGCCGCCCGGCGCGTATTGCCCGTAGAAGTTGGTGTTCAGCAGCGGCCGCCAATTCATCTGGCGATTCATTTCGAAATGGAAATTATCCGGCTGGTTGAGACCGAAATCCAGGAGCGTGGCTTCAATTCGATCGGAGGCGTGGACTGAAGCCGCAAGGGCCGAAAGGCCAAGGCATGATGTCCAGCGGGTGAATGATTTAGCAGTCATAGAAAGTCAGTACACGCGAAGCCGGAAGAACCAGGCGCCCGGGTTCAGGGCCGCGCGGCTCAGGGAATGGGTGATGATTTCGCTCAAGGAACCAGCCGGCGTAACGTCCGTGTTGATGATCAGCCCTTGAACTGGAGTCCAGATGATGAGGTCGCCCGAGATTTCCAGGGAAAACGTATATGTTGAGTCAGCGTACAAGCGTTCGAACGAGACCAGGACGGTGCCTGAGGCCGGGTGGTCTTGTACCGTCAGCCTCGGGGGCATGATTGGTCCAGGAGGCGCCTGGGGGCTCGGCACGAAGATACTAAAGCTGTCATCGGCGGTATCACCGTCCTGGTCGGTCGCAGTAACTACAATCAGGTGAGTTGCCGGCGTCGTCGGAACACCCGCAAAGGTTCTCGTGAGGGGATCGAAGCTCAGCCAGGAAGGAGGTGGACCGATCGAGGAGGACGACAACGTGAGAACATCATCGAGGTCCGGATCGGAAAACATGTCCGGTGGGAGTGTGAGCCTGAAGAGTTGGTTCGTGGGGGCAACCTGATCGGGAATCGCGTGGATGAGTTGAGGCGCATTATTGAATTTAAGACGGAAAATGTGAATCGCGCCTGCGTTGGCGCCGCGGTCGTTGTCGAAGCGCGCACCCGCAACAGCGGTGTGGTCCTTAAGCGCGACCGGGAAGCCAAATTCAGCGCCGGCGGAACCCTGATCCGGAATCAATTTGTCCACTTGCGTCCATTGGCCGTTGTTGAGTCGAAAGACGTAAGCCGCGCCGGAGTTGGTGCCGACTTGATCTTTGCGCGGAGCCCCAATAAGGATGTGATTGTCATCGATACTGACCGAGGCACCGAACCCGTCGTCGGCCGCGCCATCGGTGGGGAGAAGCTTGGTGAACTGGCCCCACTGGTTGTCGCCACCCTGATCACGGGCGAAGACGTAAGCCGAGCCGGAGCCAGTGCCGCGGTCATCATCAAACCGTGAGCCCGCGACGATGTTATTCCTGTGAATCGAAACCGAGGCGCCGAATTCGTCGCCAGCGACGGTATCCGCGGGAAGAATGCGCCTGAGCTGGCCCCAATTGTCCGTTCCGCCGAGGTTGCGTTGGAAGATAAAGGCTGCGCCGGAATCGGCACCGGCATCGTCGTCGTGGCGGGCGGCAACGACGATGGTGTCGCCCGAGATGGACACGGAGTTGCCGAAGATGTCGCCGGCAAGGCCGGTGGAGGAATTGAGTTTACGCACGAGACCCCAGTTGTTCTGGCCACCTCGATGGCGGCTGAAGACATACGCGGAGCCGGAGTCGAGGCCACGGTCGTCATCGAAGCGAGCGCCCACGACGAGGGTGTCCTGATCGATGGCAACGGAGAAGCCGAACTGGTCATCAGCAAGGCTGTCGGCGGGAACAATTTTTCTTGAGAGAACCCATGGACCTGTGCCTTGTCCACTGGAGTCTTCGAAAATATAGACGGAACCCGATTGGCGGCCGCCTTCGACATCCGCCGGGGCGCCAATAACAATGGTGGTGCCGCTGATGGCGACGGCATTGCCGAATAGATCGAAGCTGGGGTTGTTCGTGGGCGTAAGCTTTTGGATGAAGACCCAGGAGGTGAAGTTGGGGTCGGCGCGTGCATAGATGTACGCCACGCCAGGTCGAACCCCGCCGACGGCGCCGAAGGGCGCGCCCGCTACGACGAGGTCACGAGTAGTGGCAACGAAAGCAAATTGATCGCCTGAGGCTCCGTCCGGAGCGAGCTTTTTGGCCATGAAGGGATCGAGCGCGATGACAGTTGTCTGGTCGTCGACGATTTCAGGACCGTAGAGGTCGTTAACGGCGATGGTAAGCCTTGTGGTTTCTGGCGTGTTGGGCGTAACGCGGTTGCCCGTTGTGGGTGAAAAGATCAGGCCGCGCAAGGCCGCAGTTGCGGCAGCGGGTGTGACGCCGACGTTGGTCGTGCCGAGAACGTAGATGCCTCCACCGATCGAGACGAAGCCACCGGAGGGGATAATGACGCCCTGGGTAGGTTGATCCACAATGACCCGGATGACGAGAGGTTGTGCGCCCTGGCTGTCGATGTCGGAGATGGTCACGCCGGAGAAGGGCCGAATACCGGATCGTTCGTAGACGATTTGGCCCGCCACGGTCCCAGTGATCATGGACGGATCGTTCTCTCCGTTGACGGTGACGCGGACGAGGCCGGTGGCGCGGTCTGAGCCTGCCTTGAAGACTGTTACGGCGACGTGGCTGGTGACCGCGCCGAGCGAATGATCGCGCACGCGATAGAAGAAGTTTTCCAAGTAGGGGTACGGGCCGACGTGATTGGGATTGGGAGAATAGAGAAGCTTTCCATTGATGACGCTGACAATGCCGTTGCGGTCAGCGCCGAATGCGTCGAGTAATTCATAACCGCTCGACGTGGCGGGGCGGATAGCGTCGTTGGCGAGGACATTGAGTTCGTTGAGCAGGGTGCCGCTGATGGCCGTGAAATGATCCTCACAGAGGGGAAGGTCGCCGACGGTGACAGTGATCAGGCCTGAGCCGGTGCCGCCTAAACCGTCGGAGACCGTATAAACAAAGTGATCTGTACCGACAAAACCGGGCACTGGGGTGTAGCGAATGGCGCCGCCGCTAATCACGGCGATCCCATTGAAGGCAGGAGGCGTGATGCTGGTGATGGTCCATGCAGCGGGGTTTGCGGGCTTGACGTT
>DASRHX010000622.1:0-2216 GCA_035650295.1 Bryobacteraceae bacterium
TCCGCCGATTTCCGAGGTTCAGAACAAGATCTCAAGTTTCCAACCGAACCTGCCGAATCCCGGTGCAGGCGGTCGTCCCGGAGCGCTGGCGTTCATCGGATCCGGATCGGGACGGATCGGCGGCGACTTCCAGGAAGGTTGGAAGAAAGGTTTCGGACCACGCCTCGGCCTGGCTTATCAAGCGAACGCGAAGACCGTGATACGCGCTTCCAGTGGAATTAATTACGCGATGTCGGGAAACAGCGTCGTGCCCTCGACGTTCGGTTTTGGAAACACTCCGTCCTTCAGTTCACCCGACGGTTACACGCCGCTTTACTATCTGGACTCGGGAACATTCCCGCAAGACTTTGCCAGGCCGCCGGTGCTCGATCCTTCGTTCCGCAATGGGCAATCGATCAACTACATTCCGAGGACCGGTACTCGGCTACCGCAAATCGTGAACTGGTCGCTGGGTATTCAACGTGAGGTGGCGCGAAACACTGTAGTTGAGGCGAATTATATTGGAAGCCGTTCCACGCATCTTGGATTTGCGACCAACTACAACTACATGCCAATCGAGGGACTCCAATACGGCAGCCTCCTCTTGCAGCCCATCACTTCTTCAGCTGCCGCCGCGGCTGGCTTCTCCTCGCCGTACCCGAGCTTCGCGTCGCAGAGAGGCGCCAATACCGTCTACCAATCGCTGAGACCGTACCCGCAGTACACAGCGGTGACCACAGGCACTGGCGTTTTCCTGGGTGGGCCTGCACCAGGCGGGGTTGCCGATCCTGTTGGCCAGGCGAAATTCAACTCGCTTCAGGTTAAAGTGAACCGCCGGTTCTCCGAGGGACTGACTCTGTTCGGCTTTGTCACGTGGTCGAAGAGTTTCACAATGGTCCTGGATCAATATCCCGGCAACAGAATTTTCCAATTGGATGCGCAACCGGCTCTCACGTATAGCGTCAGTTGGGCGTACGAACTTCCTTTTGGAAGGAACAAGCGATTTCTGAATTCAGATTCTCGAGCGTTGAACGCCGTCGTGTCTGGTTGGAGAGTCAACGGATTCCTCAAATTCAACTCTGGTGTGCCTCTAAGCATTGTCGGGGGCGCGGGCAATTTGGGTGCTGTGGGCTACACGCAGCGAGGCAATGCAGTCCCCGGTGTTTCCCCTTACAGAACGACGAACCCGCGCGATTTTGACCCGGCGACGGATCGATTCCTGAATCCTGACGCGTTCACGACCTCCACCGGATTTAATTTCGGCAATCTGGCGCCCACCTTGAGCTGGGTCCGGGGATTCTGGGGCAAGCAGGAGGCGCTGACGGTTGGCAGGCTATTCAGGATTCGAGAGGGCTTGAGCTTCGATTTCAGTGTCGACGCGACAAACCCATTCAACTTTGTACGCTGGAACAACCCAAACACCAATCGGCTGTCGTCGCAAGCATTCGGAACCGTCACATCGGCGGCGCCGGGCCGCACATTGCAGGTAAACGGAGCCTTGAAGTTCTGACGATATGAGCAACCACAGAGACACAAAGACACAGTGGCGCTGTGTCTTTGTGTCTCTGTGGTTGGCATTTTGTTTCGGTGCATTACACGCGCTGGGACAAACGGGTACGGAACATTGGGTCGCCACTTGGGCGACCGCTCAGCAACTCATCGCCACGCCAGTTGGAGGTCGAACTGGTGCGCCACCATCCAATCTTCCGGCAACAGTTGCGAATCAGACGGTGCGCATGATCGTGCGGACCAGCCTGGGTGGTTCGCTCGTGCGCGTGGAACTGTCAAACATGCTCAACGCACAGCCAGTTGATATCGGCGCCGCACATATTGCGATCCACAAAGGCCGAGGCGCAATTCTGGAGGGGACGGATCGGGTTCTGACATTCGGTGGCAGCTCGAGTTTTACGATACCGCCGGGCGCCCTGGCCGTAAGTGATCCAGTGAGTCTGCAAGTCGCGCCGCTCTCCGATCTCGCCGTTTCGATCTACGTTCGCCGCGACACTGGTCCACCAACGAATCATCCGCTGGGGTTGCATACGGCGTACATATCTAATGGAGATGTAACAGCATCCGAAGCGATGCCTGATCCCAAAACCATGACCGCGTATACGTGGCTCTCGAGCGTGGATGTTCTTGCGCCGGCGGATGCGTTCACAGTCGTCGCACTCGGCGATTCGATTACAGACGGATATTCGACCACGCTCGATGCGGATCAGGCATGGCCGGCCCTGCTC
>DASRHX010000623.1:0-2876 GCA_035650295.1 Bryobacteraceae bacterium
TTCATGACACGTCCCTGGCTAACCGTCGCCCGTAGCCGAATCTACGTCGGTCCGCCGACGAAACAAATGTTGTCCAAAATTTAACAATGGGGACCAGTCCGCGTGGATCACCTTAATTAAATTTTCGACAGCTCTTGGTCCCGCCGCGTTGGCGCGCGCTTCTTTTGGTTTGCGGCCAAGGTGGAGATAGACGCTCGTCCCTATGTTGCGGCTCAAAGCGCCGCCCCACCGCAGGTTACGTGGCGACTAACGGCCCAAGCGGGGCCGTTTGGGGCCGGGCACCCCTTTTCAGGAAGCCCGACGCGGCGTCGGCCGTGCCGGGGTTTCCAACCTTGCAAATGATCCTCATCACGATGCTTCGGTTTGGAACACCTTAATTAATCACCAACTGCGTCGGTTCAGCATAGCAATTGCAGATTTAATTGCAGCGTCCGTTGCATCTTTTAGTGTTTTGCTTGGTGAGTGCTAAACGGTCTGCCTGCAGGAAAAGAACAATGAAAATGAAAATGAAAAGATGCGCCCAATGCCATGGGAGGTTGGGCTTAGGCGTGCGTTTTCGTAATATCTGGAACGGCCGCTGGTGGATTCACCTGAGTTTTTGTTCTGCTCAATGTGAGCGTCTCTACGAACTGCACCAATCCGAGGCCAGCGCTAGGCGTCGTTGGCACTCGTTTCTTACTCGAGAGGGCGCCTCTTAGCAGCGGTGGACAGGGCTACCTCTCCGTCGCCGCAGCCTCCTTCGACCGCGCAGCGTGCGCGCCGCCCGCTTCGACAATTCCGCAATGGCACCCACCACGCGGCTTCCGACAAGACGAGAGATTACTTGGTCTTCGGAAGCTTAATGCTGCGGAACTGGCGCGTAGCTTCAACCACGGACTTCTCAATCGGGAATCGTTCCGCCGACGAGCCCCCGACATAACCATGTAAACGCGGCTCTGCCTGTAGAAACCGCTCGAAGTCGATAGAGGTTTCGATCGCTCCGCCATGACAGGTCACGAGCCGGTTCGAGAAATTCGCAGACAGTGCGTCAAGGATCGCCGCGCTCCGGCCAAGCGCAGCATCGCGGTCGAGCACGGTCTTGGAGCCGATCGTGCCGCCCGAACTGTTGCCGAAATGGATAATGATATTGTCCACACCGGCCTCGGCCATGGCGACGGCTTCATCCACCGAGGTGCAGAATGCCTTGGTGAACAGTCCCATGCCGGATGCCATTCCCAGCACGGCGACCTCGCGCGCGAATCCCATTCCGGTCTCTTCCAAATCGCTGCGAAACTTGCCGTCGATCAGCGCCACGGTCGGGCAATTCATCACGCCGTCGTAGCCGGCCGCAGCTACCTTTTCAAGAAACCGCCGCATGTCGCGGGTCGGATCGACGCACAGCAAACCGGCAATGAGCGGACACTCGTGCACCACATTGATCAGCCCCCGCTCGCCGAGTTCCAGCGTAAGCGCATTGGCGTCGCAGATCGGCAGATAGCCGGCCATCGAGCTCAGGCCCTGCATGCGGAAATAGGCGAGGCTATGCGTCGTGACCATGCTGGCGCCGCCGCGGGCCGCCATCTTGGCGGTGATGCCCGAGCCGCACAGCGCATCGTAGATGGCGTGCCCATCTTCTATTTCCAACCGCAGGCGGGAGAGGATGGCCGCACGGTCTGACTTTGGTGCCATGCCTTTCTCCCGATTGACCAAGATGGGCCCAGCCGATCGCCGCCGATACTCTAATGTTGAAGAGACGAAAACTTTGAACGAATCGCCGGTTCCGGACCTATCTCGCGGCCGCCCTCACGCCGCGCATGCTGGCCGTTGCCGGTTCCTTGACCGGGTCGGTGTGAAACACGATCCCACCGTTTGAGCCCAATTGAAGGCGAGTGACCACGCGCCAGTGCACATCATCGGTGTCCGGATAGTCGAGCCGAAAGTGCGCGCCCCGACTTTCCGTGCGTTTGAGTGCGGCGATGGCAAGGATGCGCCCCAACAGCGTGAGGTTGCGCACCGACAGCGCGCTTTCCAACTCTTCGCCCCGCACCTTGTCGGAACTCCGAGCTTTCTCACCCAAGCGCATGGCGGGCACGTCTTCGCGCTCGATGCGCTCATACTCTCCAAGCGCCTCCCTGAGCGTCCGTTCCTCCCGGATGGGACCGAGCTTGCTGTGCGCCAAAGTGCGGCAGGCCATACGCACGTCGGATTGCAACGGGCCGCTATCGCGGTTCAACAGTCCCGCAAGCCACGCCCGCTCGGCTTCCGGGATCGCGTCCTCATCGCTGCTGGCCAAATCGACGCGCCCCTTCCTGACGAGCGCTGCCGCCCGTTTGCCCGCGCGCCGGCCATACACCAGCGAGGCGGAGAGCGCCGACCCTCCGATGCGGTTGCCGCCATGGATGCCGCCGGCGGTTTCGCCCGCGGCGAACAAGCCATCGACGGGGGTCCTGCCGTCTGTATCCACCTCGAGGCCGCCAAGCCAGGTATGGCTTCCCGGCGCCACCTCCAGTGGGGTCTTGCTAATGTCGATTCCACGGTGAAGGCAGGTCTTGTAGACGTGCGGAATCTGCTTCTGGATGACCTCCATGGGCACCTTGGTTGCATCCATGAAGATGCCGCCGGTGGAGCCGGCACGGCCGGCGTGGATTTCCTTGGCCATGGCCCGGATCACCTCGGAGCGAGTGGATTGCTCCGCGGTGTCGGGGAAATAGTGTTTGAGGAATTCTTCGCCTTCCCGATTTCTGAACACTGCGCCGGCGTTAATGAAGCCGGTGGGATGTGGCGCGAAACCGAATAGCTCCTTGGGCGAGCAGCACATCGCCTGGAAGTCGATCATCTCGATGCCGATGAGTGGCACGCCCGCGCGGAATCCCAGCACATAGCCGTCGCCCGTCACC
>DASRHX010000624.1:0-3477 GCA_035650295.1 Bryobacteraceae bacterium
TCGAGAATCCGCTTCGAGGAGATTCCGGTGCAGTATTCGAGCCGGCTGGGTGAGATCAAGTTGAACCCATGGCGGGACGGCTTCCACAATTTGTGGTTCCTGCTGCGGAAGCGGTTCGCGCGATGAGGCCGGTGGTCCTCGTCATTCCTAACTGGAACGGCGAGGGTCACCTGCGCCGCCTCCTCCCCACGGTTGCGGCACAGACGCTCCAGCCGGAGCGGGTATTGGTGGTGGACAACGGGTCGGTGGACGGCTCCGTTGCGTATGCCCGAGCACAGGGAGCCGAAGTTGTGCAGCTTGAGCGGAACCTGGGCTTTGCGGCTGCCGTCAATCGCGGTATCGCCGCGACGGCTGAACCGCTCGTTGGCATATTGAACAATGACGTAACCCTCGACTCGCACTACTGGGAAGAGCTCTCGAACGCGATGGGGAGCGGCGTGTCGTTTGCGACCGGTAAAATCTACCAGTCGGGTGGGAACAATGTGCTTGATGCGACGTGGGATCTACTTACGCGTTCGGCGCTCGCAATCCGTTGTGGTAATGGGCTGACAGACGGAGAATTTTGGAGTCAGCCGAGGCCAATCAGCATGGCTCCGCTAACGGCGGCGCTGTTCGACCGGCGGGTGTTCGAGCAAATTGGCGGGCTTGATGAGCGTTTCGAGTCCTACTTGGAAGATGTCGATTTGGGCCTTAGATGCGCGGTTCGTGGATTAGTTGGACGGTATGTTCCGCTAGCGCGGGCCGAACACTGGGGCAGCGGAACGTTAGGCGCATGGCACGGCGACACCGTGCGGCGCATCTCGCGGAATCAAGTCTATCTGGTGGCCAAGCATTTTCCACAAGGGTGGCCGCGCCGGCTGGGTTGGCCGGTTGTGGTGGGTCAATTGCTATGGGGACTTGCGGCCTTGAAGCACGGCAGGGGAATTCCCTGGCTGGTTGGAAAGGTGGAAGGGATCCGGCGGTTTGGGAGCTTGCGGAAATCGGCGCGAGCGGCACGTTCGGATGATGTAGCGGGGTTGCTGCTGGAATTTGAACGCGAAGCGATTGACCTTCAGATGAAAACAGGCGCGGACCGGTTCTGGTCGTGGTATTTTCGATGGACAAAGTGATGAACAGATCCACCGGCGTGGTGATTGTGAGCTATAACTCCGCCGATTGCATCGCCTCGTGCCTGGACGCCGTTCTCGCGCATTATCAACAAGTTGTCGTGGTTGATAATGCTTCGTCGGACGATTCGGCGGCGCGTGCGCGCGCCGTGGCGGTGCGCCCTGGTCAAACTGTGGATGTCTGGGAGGCGGGCCGGAATCTCGGCTTTGCAGGTGGGGTAAACGCGGGAGTTCGGCGGCTCGGGACCGATAACGTTTTGGTGCTGAACCCTGATGTCCGCCTGGCCGCCTGCGAGACGCTGCGCGAGTCGCTGGAAGGCGCTCTGCACCAGGGAAATACGGGCGCCGTGGCGGGTGTGCTTCGTGCGGAAGGACAGGGACCCCAAACGGGTTTCACAGTGCGACGGCTGCCACGGACTCTCGATCTGATGCTGGAAGCGTTGGGTGTGAACGCCATTTGGCCATCGAATCGGGCGAATGTACGCTACCGATGCCTCGATTTGGATTTGCATACAGCGCAGGAGGTTGAGCAGCCGGCAGGCGCGTTCTTTATGTTCCGGCGCGAAGCATGGGAAGAACTGAGCGGCTGGGACGAAGGTTTCTATCCGGTGTGGTTCGAGGACGTCGATTTTTGCAACAGGTTGCACGCGGCGGGATGGAAAATCCGGTTGGCGCCAGGGGCGCGGGCGCTACACGCAGGTGGACATTCGGTGGGCAAACTCAGCCCGTCGGCGCGCGCAAGTTATTGGTATGGTAGCCTATTGAAGTACTCAGCCAAGCACCTTGGGCCATTGCGTACACGGGCATTAGCAGCTTCCGTCGTGATTGGCATCACCGGTCGAATGATATTTCATTTTCTTCACCTGCAACGGGGATCGTTGAGCGCGCTCAATTCGGTTCTGGGGTTTGCTGCGCGTTGCATGGTGACAGGCCGCGCGCCTAAGGTGCCGGCCGGCGGCTCACTTCGAGCGAATCAGGGACTCACAACTCGTCACCTACATGGCTTATAACGATCTGGTCTCGGTAACTGTCGTCACCTATAACAGCGGCCGCTTCATCCGGCGGTGTCTGGAGTCCGTGCTCGCGCAGGACTACCCGAACCTGGAGATTGTGGTCATCGACAATGCGTCTTCGGACGGGACGACGGACATCCTCGAGCATTTTGAAGAGCGGTGCGAGGTTGTGTACAACCAGGAGAACATCGGGTTCGCGGCGGCGCAGAACCAGGCTATCGCGCTGTCGAGCGGTGAGTGGGTGTTGACGCTGAATCCGGACGTTCTGCTAGAGACGGATTTTGTGTCTGCGCTGGTGCAAGCCGGACAGCTCGACAAAAAGGCCGGGACGATCTGCGGAAAGCTTCTATCACTGACGTCGAATTTCGATTTGCCAGAGCAGGCGGTAGTGGATTCGACGGGCATCTTTTTTACGCCCATGCTGCGGCATCTGGACCGGGGCAGCCAGGAGATCGACAACGGGCATTACCGGAAGCATGAGTATGTGTTCGGCGCCACGGCGGCGGCAGCGCTGTACCGGCGCAAGATGATTCTCGACATTGCGGTAGAAGGCGAATTTTTCGATTCGGACTTCTTCGTGTACCGGGAAGACGCCGATGTGGCATGGCGGGCGCAGTTGCTCGGCTGGCGTTGTATCTACACGCCACACGCCCGCGGCTATCACGTGCGAAGCGTGCTGCCGGGAAACAGGCGGGCGCTGCCGCCGGCGATCAATATGCACTCGGTGAAGAATCGCTTCCTGATGCGGATCAAGAACATCACGCCCGGTTTGTACCGCCGCAATTTGCTTTCGATTACGTTCCGCGACATCGTGGTGCTGGGCTGTTGCATTGTACGTGAGCATTCCTCGCTCAGCGCGTTTGCCTACGTGCTCAAGAATTGGAAGCGGGTATTCGCCAAGCGGCGCGAGATCATGCGGCGGCGGCGCGTCACCGATGAGTACATCGCGTCGTGGTTCAACTACGAGCCGGTGAGCCTGCCGGTGCGGGCGGCGAGCAAATCGTCTTCCGTAAAGCCCGCGCCGCGCGCGGTACCCAGGCAACGAACCGCGAGCCGCTAACAACGGCGTCCCTCCATGCGCATCGCCATCGTGGGCACACGGGGCATTCCGGCGCGCTACGGTGGTTTCGAAACATTCGCCGAGGAGTTGGGCCGGAGGCTTTCGGCGCGAGGGCACGACGTTTTCATCTATTGCCGCCAGCGGCACACTTCCACGCACTACCTAGGGTGCAGATTGGTGTATCTGCCGACGTTGCGGCACAAATATCTGGACACCGTGGCGCACACCTGTCTCTCGACGATCGATCTTGTGTTCCGGCGCGCGGACGTGGCCCTGTACTGCAACGCCGCGAACGCGA
>DASRHX010000625.1:0-3372 GCA_035650295.1 Bryobacteraceae bacterium
ACACGACGACAGCAAGTGGACGGACATGCACATGAAGGCCTTTGCTCGGTTCGTGCACGAGCAAGACGCGCTCGCTTCGGTGCTGCGCGCGGCGGCGGGACGCGATGAGCAGATGCTTGCATCCATGCACAAAAAGCGGGAGTGAGTTGTTGTTCGGTCGCGTCTTGGCGGTCGTCTAAGAATGAATACACCGTAAGTACGCGCCATCAGCGACCTCGGGTACACGGAACCCGCCCCTCGCCCGCTACTCCGGCTGATCGGTTTTTAGAAACTGCGCAATCGAGCGAATCGCCTGTCGCGTGCGGTGTTCGTTCTCAATGAAGGAGAAACGAACGTGGCCCTCCCCCAACGGACCGAAGCCGATGCCCGGCGATACTGCCACGAGTGCCTTTTCAAGCAGCCGCTTGGAGAATTCGAGCGAGCCCATCTTCTGATACTGGTCGGGAATGCGCGCCCACAGAAACATCGATCCCTTGGGGGGCTCGACGGCCCACCCGGCCCGCTTCAGTCCGCTCACCAGCACGTCCCGGCGTTTGCGGTAAACCTCGCAAATCTTGCGCGGCTCGTCTTCGCAATCGCGCAGGGCAATGATTCCGCCGATCTGCAGCGGCTGGAAGATGCCGTAGTCGAGGTAGCTCTTAATGCGCGCCAGCGCGTTGATCATGCGCGGATTGCCGAGGCAGAAGCCCATCCGCCATCCGGCCATGTTGTAGCTCTTCGACATCGAGAAAATCTCGACGCAGTTTTCCTTCGCGCCTTCCACTTCGAGAATGCTCGGCGGCCTGTATCCGTCGAATGCAATGTCGGCGTAAGCGAAATCATGCACGACCATCGTGCCGTGCTCGCGCGCGAGAGCCACGATTTCCTTCATGAAATCCAGATCGACGCAGTGCGTCGTCGGGTTATGCGGGAAACTGATCAAAATCATCTTTGGCTTACGCGATGACTTCTGATACAGATCCTTCAACTGATTCAGAAACTCGGCAGGCGTGGGCATCGGCAGCATGCAGGCATGGCCTTCGGCCATGATTACGCCCCACTGGTGAATCGGATAGGCGGGATTCGGCGAGACGACGGCGTCGCCGGGACCGATGACGGCAAACAGCAGGTGAGCGAGCGCGTCTTTGGCGCCAATGGTCGCGATGGCTTCTTTTTCCGGATCGAGCTTCACGCCATAATTGCGCTCGTAGCGCTTGCAGATTTCCAGTCGCAGATTCGGAATGCCTTTCGACATCGAATAGCGGTGGTTGCGGCGATCACGCGCCGCTTCGGCCATTTTCTGCACAATCAGGCGCGGCGTGGCGCCGTCCGGATTTCCCATGCCGAAGTCGACCACATCGTACTGTGCTGCGCGCAGACGTGCCTTCATTTCGTTCACTTGCGCGAACACATAAGGCGGCAGCTTGCCGATGCGGTAAAACTCCTCAGAAGGGAAAGACATCTTTCTATTGTAAACGGCGGGCTGTTCAATCCTGCTTCACATTGAGGTCGGCAACTGGAGAGCCTATCGTATGTTTCCTTTTTCAAATAAGACTCTATGTTTTCCTTTTCAATTAGGAGATAATGCGGGCATGGTCGATCGAAGAGGGAAAAACGCAATCACTGCAGCGCTCGTGACAGCTCTCGTTTTCGCCGTGTTCAGATCAGACGCCCAGGTTTCGGCGAACCAACAGAACACTGGGATGGCCGACACCGCGGCCCTAATCAACGCTTTTGATCGGCTTCCGCCAGTCGCGGGGGCTTCCCTGGTCATTCCACTCGTCAGCCTTCGCGGCATAACCAGCGAAGGATTGAACGCGGGCGGTAAGGTATCGATTGATTTCAGCACTGGCTTAGTCGTGTCGCAGGCTCTCCTAATGCCGCCCGGCGCGACCTTCGAGTTATGGCTTATCGACAACCGTCCCGGCGCGGGCCATACAACTTTGCCCGATCCGCAGGATCTAAAAATAAAGGTAGGCGCATATACGGAGCAAGCGCAGCCGGGGGCGTACAATCTTTCGATCAATCTGGGTTCCTCGGCGTTTACCGATTTTTTCCCCGATCGCGCCTTCGTCGTTCGATCAGGCCAGACTCCTGAATCCTCGTTTGTGCTTACCGGATCGAGCACAACCTTCGATCGTCTTGCGCGGCGGCAGGTGCGTTTTGTGGATGATCCGAGCGCCGCGCTCGGCTTCGATCCGAAAGCCGCGGCCACGCGCGCGGCAAACTTTGCGAAGCTTATTGCGCAGGGGCGGAAACTCTTCCTCAAGGAGACCTTTGCCGGCAATGGACGCACCTGCGGGACCTGTCACGTCGAGAGCAACAACTTCACCATTGACCCGGAGTTTATCTCCACATTGCCGGCCAACGATCCGCTGTTTGTGGCCGAGTCCGTACCTGGGCTTGCCGCGCTGGAGAAATCGGAACTGCTGCGGAACCTGGGCCTCTTTCTCGTCAACGCGGACGGATTCGACCCTCAAAGGGGATTCACGCTTCGATCCACTCAGAACGTGCAGGCACTCGGAAACTCTACAACGCCTGCGAATCCAATCTTCGGAATAGACTTCAGCACCAACGGGCGGAACCCCGATCCACCTGAACGCCTCGGCTGGGGCAACGATGCAGCGCCGCTACGGGACTTCTCGATCGTGGCAATCGTGCAGCACGCCCCGAAGGCGCTGAACCGCATTTCTGGTGTGGACTTCCGCGTTCCGACCGATGAAGAACTGGACGCGCTGGTGGCTTATCAGCTTCCGCTCGGGCGTCAGGAAGACTTCAATCTGCCGTCACTCAAGATCAAGAGCGCGCTTGCCCTCCAAGGCAAGGCGCTTTACCTCGATTCCGGCAACCTGACGGAACCGGGACATAAGAATTGCAATGGCTGCCATTTCAATGGCGGCGGAACGGCCGGAATGGCGCTCAACCCGGCGATTCCGGGATTTCCGCGCGTAGACGGCAGTCCAGCCGGCTTCAACATGGCTGCCGGCACCGGTGTAAACGACACACCGCAGGCGCTGGCGCTTGCGTTGCCGCGGGACGGCGGTTTCGGCCAGCTCTTGACCGTGTTCGGCTCATATGGCAACAAGGAGGACCTTCCGCCGCCGTTTGGGTTCCACGTTGAGCTCGAGGAGTTTAATAGTCCACCCGTGGTGGAGTCTGCTGACACGGGTCCTTTCTTCCACAACCACACGGTGAAGGACTTGGAGTCTTCGGTAGCGTTCTATGGAACACCGGCCTTTCAGTTCACTTTCTCGAATTTTGTGGTGCCGGTGCAGATCAGCCCCGACCCGAACGATCCCGAGGTGCAGGCGATCTCGGCATTCCTCCGAGTGTTGAACGCTCTTGAAAACATCCGCTCCTCGATTAACGTCGCGGAGCGTGGACGCCTGATGA
>DASRHX010000626.1:0-3070 GCA_035650295.1 Bryobacteraceae bacterium
CCCCAATGATGTGCCATTTGAGGCCTTTCTCCTTAAACTGTAGGGGCGGTCTATGACCGCCCTGCGCTAACGGTGTTCGTGTTCGGTTTCTCGCATACCGAGACCGAACAACGTCAGCCCACCGTTTCCACTAATCTTTGCAATACGAACTCGCGTTGCCGCCCACGCCAGCGCGCCCGTTTCCGGTTCAACGCTCGGGGCCAGAATAGCGATGGGATTTGCCCCGCGCCGGCTGGCAAAACGCGTGAATGTTTCGTGACCTTGTCCAAGAGGCATGGCGACGATGTCCGGCGCGATGCCCGGCGACAACAATGCCGGCGCCTGAATCTTTCCGTGATCGGAGGTGATCTCTACCAGATCGCCCATTGCGATGCCCATCTGGCCTGCTGTAGTTGGATTGATCTCTACCCAACTGTTCCACATCACAGTCGACAATGTGTCCGGCAGTTCCTGGAGCCACGGCAAATGCGCCAGCGATCCATCAAGGAACGACTGTGAAACGAACGGCAGGAAATGCAGCGGATACTGCGCCGTGGCACCGTCGAATTGAGGTTCCGACCAACTCACTGGACGCGAATCCGAAGTAGTCGCGGCAGCCGGCGCGGCTGCCGGAACTTCACGAAACACGCCACCCTGCTGTTGAGCGGTGGTCCAAACATCGGGCGCCTCTTCAGCACCCGCGGCGCGCGCTGGCGCGGGGATCGAACCAATGGTGGTCTTCAGCATCTCTTCATACGTTTGCCACGGAAGAGCGGGATTCAACGGCTTGCCAAGACCACGTCCGACTTCGAGAAGCACATCGGGCATCGAACGCGTTTGATGCAGCGGCTTCATTGCAGGCGGCGCCACGCTGGCCACGGCCATGGTTGTGCCCGACTCCGGTGTGTGATCCACCCATGATTCGAGGAATGAGTGATCGGGCAACACGAGATCGGCGAGCAGACTGGTTTCGTCAAGAAACTGTCCAAAGCTGACGATGTAAGGAATCTTGGACAAGGCTTCCTTCACCTTCCAGCCCGACGGCGTGCCGAATACCGGGTTGGCTTCGTAGAGCATCAGAACCTGAATCGGCGACTGTGGCGCGGCTAAGAGGTCAGACGCCAGTTTCTGCATCGAAACCGGCTGAGCAGAAGCAGCGGGCGCTTTGGTTGCGGCAGCCCCGTACGTCGGTTTCGGCGTGAAGAAGATACCGCCCGGTTGACCCACACTTCCGACCAGAGCATTCAGCGCATTCACCGCGACCGCGTGGAACATGCCATTCGTGTGCGCCAGAGGCGCGCCACCGATGATCGCCACGGCCGGGCCGTGTTGTGCAAACTCACGGGCCAATCTTTCGATGCGATCCGCTTTGATTCCGGTAATCTGCTCGACCTGCGCGGGAGCGTAATTCGCGAGGCCGGACGACCAACCGTCAATGAGACTACCGGCACGTCCCGCAGCGTTAGCCGGACGCAAACCAGATTTGATGATCACGTGCGCTAAACCGAGAGCCAGTACACCTTCCGTTCCCGGCTTGATCGGAACCCACTCGTCAGCGTTGGCGCCGGTTTGCGACATACGCGGCTCAACCTGTACGAACTTTGCCCGCGCACCGGGATGGCCTTGCCGCATCTCCCCGTAGCCGACGTTCTGCATGACAGGAGAATTCCATGTTCCGAGGAAATCCGCGCCGAACGTGAGCACGTATCGCGAATTTGCAAGATCGAAGGTTGGGAGCTGTTCATGACCGAAACTGCGGGCGTTGGCTCGACGCAGGACGTGTTCTCCAAACGGATCGAACTCCATCGCCGGCGGACCACCGAAACCGGTCAGGAATTGTGAAACCAGCGCCTGCCGTTGGCCGCGTAACGGCTTCGACAGGAATGCCAATGACTTCTGGTTGCCGGCAGAAGCCAGTCCGTCGAGTTTCGCTTTGAGTTCTGTAAGCGCTTGTTCCCACGTGATCGGTTGCAGTTGTGCCGAACCGCGCGGTCCGGCATTCTTCATCGGAGCAGTGATTCGATCTGGATGATAGGTCACCTGGATTGCGGCCTGGCCGCGAACACAGAGTTTGCCCTGACTGACCGGATGCGCGGGATTACCTTCGAGTTTCTTCGCCAGCCCCATTTTGAGAAGGCCGAGTTGCCCGTTGCGGATCACTTCGGCCTCGCCCTGCATCACACGAACGAGCATGCCGCAACCGGCGGAGCAAAGGGGACAGATGCTGGTCCTCCAGGTCGCGACGCCTGGAATGAATTCTTCTTCGGGGATGAAGCGAGCCAGCTTCAGTTCGGGACTTCCGCAACCGGCAAGGGTCGCGCTTGCGCCCGTGGCTGCAGTGACTTTAATAAAATGACGACGATCCATTGATGATTTAAGACTCCAAATTCGCCGGCGACCGGCCAGCCGAGTATTCCCCTCCTTCGCGAAGGAGGGGTGGCTGCGCCATAAAGAAAATGGCCCCGTTCCTTAACCGGCGCAGACGGGGTAGTTGTTTAAGGCTACGGCTTATCCTAACGCGTTCGGGATGGATAAGCGGTAGCTTGAAACAACTACCCCGTCCGCTCCTCAAAGGATGCTGCGCAGCATTTTCTTTAGGTCGCGTCCACCCCTCCTTCGCGAAGGAGGGGAATACGCCGCACCAATGTCGATTCATCGGTTACAGTCCACTAATAGTGACAGGTCATGCAGTCATTCGGTGCCTTCTTTTGTTCATGACACTTGATGCAAAAACCCATCGTGTGATCGACAACTCTCTCCGCCACCGTCATCTTGGCGACATCGCCATGACAGGTGGAACACTCGACTTTGGCGCGAATATGGGGGGCATGATTGAACCGAACGTGCGACTCCTCGACCCATCCGTAGACACGTTGCCACGGAATGTCTTCACCCTTTTTTTGATATTGAAAGATCTTCATCCTTTCGGGTGAATTGGCCGATTCGTCCTCGTCGTGACAGACAATACACGTCGAAACGCCGGGGATGCTCGCGATGGGCCCCTTCTCGACGCCGACATGACAGAAATTACATGCTAAGCCCGCTTGATTAATGTGAACTGTATGGGTGTACGCGATAGGTTGTTGTGGCC